>CAXPUI010000273.1:0-5249 GCA_964220205.1 Candidatus Allofontibacter communis
GGAAAAGCCTCCGCCACATGCTGCCCCATGGACCAGGGAAATAATCGGCTGAGGACATCGACGCATGCGGATATAGACGTCAGCCAGGTAACCCTGGACGCCCATGCCAGCGCCAAAGGGTCTTTCATAGGTACCTGCCTGCGAGTCCTTGATATCCAACCCGGCACAGAAGGCTTTTCCCGCGCCGCGCAAGACGACTATTCGCGTATCCTGATTTTCTGACAGGTTACCAAAGTAATCCCTGAGCTCAGTAACCATGGGTGTATTGATGGCATTGAGCGAGTCCGGTCGGTTCAGTGTCAGCCAATCCACCTGCCCCCGCTGCTCGACCGATAGGGTTTCATATCCAGCCATAATCATTTCTCAATCAGCAAAAAAGGAAGTAAACCAGATTCCCGACGCGGTTCAAGTCTCCAGGTATGCTTCAAGCATCCGGTAACTGCGAATGCCGAACCAGGAGAAAAATTCGCCGTCCACCAAGGCCCCATTGAAACCGCAGTCAGCCAACTCCTGGGTATGACGGGCAAATGGATAAGGTTCACTCGAAAACAGATAAAAGGTGCCATCTTCAGGCATTGGTCCAGTGAGTTGCGGATACGCTTCTGGATGTGGCTTCAGAAAAGACCCCAGCCCAACTCTCTTCAACATGGAACCAATAAATGTCTGGGACCCGGCAGCCATCCACGGATCGCGCCAGATCATGTATTCCAGGCTGTCAAAATCTGCGGAGGATTGCCCCAGGGGGCTTTGTATGCCTGGTATTGATAGCCAGCCGGAAAATGCTCGATCAGGTGCCGCGGCCAGACGTTGCCAGCCGGACGCCAGGGTCTCAAGCTCTCCTGATCCGAGGCGATCCGCCAGCATCATGAGATCTTCCCCGGCCGCCGCAATCGACGTGACATGCGTTGCAACCCAGGGTACCGGGCAGTCGTCAGCCATCTGCCGGGTGTTGTCCTCACGATCCATCACCACGACGTCAGGGGCCAGTTCAGAGACCTTCTGCCAGTTAACCCCTTTCGTGCCGCCTACTACCGTTATATCTCGAACCGTCTCCGCGGGATGTATGCAGTAACGCGTCCGTCCCACAACTTCGACACCACAGGCCAACAGCGTTTCAGTCAGGCTGGGAACCAGGGATACGACTCTCAAGCGCCCTGGCCCTGCTAGGTATTACGTCGATACTGACCGCCAACTTCAAAAAACGCATCGGTCAACTGGCCGAGAGAACAGTGCCGAACCGCTTCCATCAGCGCAGCAAATCCATTGCCACCCTCTGTCACCGTCTGCTTGAGATGGGCAAGGGCTTGTTCCGCATCCTGCTGATGCCTGAACTGGAAATCCTGCACACGGGCAATCTGCTTCTGTTTTTCTTCTTCTGTGGATCGTGCCAGTTCAATCGTCGTTGCTTCAGGCTCAGATTCAGGTCGGAAGGTATTGACCCCGATAATCGGCATGCTGCCGTCATGTTTCAGGGTTTCGTACTTCATGGATTCCTCTTGAATCTTGCCTCGCTGGTAACCTGTCTCCATGGCACCCAGCACACCGCCGCGATCCGAAATTCGTTCAAATTCACACAACACGGCTTCTTCGACCAGATCGGTCAGTTCGTCGATGATGAATGAGCCCTGGCTCGGGTTTTCAGTCTTCGCAACCCCGAACTCCCTGTTGATGATGAGCTGAATCGCCAGAGCGCGACGGACAGACTCCTCGGTAGGCGTCGTGATCGCTTCGTCATAAGCGTTGGTATGCAGGCTGTTGCAATTGTCGTTGATGGCCAGCAACGCCTGGAGCGTCGTCCGGATATCATTGAACTGCATTTCCTGGGCATGGAGGGAGCGACCAGAGGTCTGTATATGGTACTTAAGTTTCTGACTCCGCTCATTGGCACCATATTTTTCACGCATCGTCACTGCCCAGATACGTCGAGCGACACGTCCGATTACCGTGTATTCCGGGTCCATGCCATTGGAAAAGAAGAACGACAGATTTGGCGCAAAGTCGTTGATGTCCATACCGCGAGCGAGATAGGCCTCAACGAAGGTAAAACCGTTGGCAAGCGTGAAGGCAAGCTGAGAAATCGGGTTAGCGCCTGCCTCCGCTATGTGATACCCGGAAATTGAGACCGAGTAAAAATTACGGACGTCGTTATCGATGAAGTACTGCTGGATGTCACCCATCATGCGCAGGCTGAACTCGGTGGAGAAGATACAGGTATTCTGGCCCTGATCTTCTTTCAGAATATCGGCCTGAACCGTTCCTCGAACATTCGCCAGTGCATAAGCCCTGATCTCAGCAGCTTCTTCTGCACCCGGCTCCCTGCCTTCCCTTACCTTGAACTCCTCCAGCTTCTGGTCGATTGCGGTATTCAGGAACATCGCCAAGATCGCCGGCGCCGGGCCATTGATCGTCATCGAAACCGACGTCTTCGGATCACAAAGGTCAAATCCATCATAGAGGACATTCATGTCATCCAGCGTCGCAATGGACACCCCGGAGTTACCGATCTTGCCGTAAATGTCCGGCCGGGTCGCTGGATCGAAGCCATAAAGCGTGACGCTGTCAAAAGCCGTCGAAAGACGTTTCGCATCGGAATGCTCTGACAGCTTCTTGAATCGCCTGTTGGTTCTGGCTGGATCACCTTCACCTGCGAACATACGCGCAGGGTCTTCACCTTCTCGTTTGAACGGAAAGACACCTGCCGTAAACGGAAAGAACCCGGGCATATTCTCTCTTTTTATGAACTTAAGAATTTCCCCTTCATCCTCGTATTCGGGCACTGCGACTCGGGATACCCAGTTACCCGAGAGAGTTTCTGAACCTAACCGGGTTCGAATCTCTTTGCCGGACGCTGTGGCTTCTACCCGTTCTTCACCCTGGTAACCCGCCTTGAACGTCGGCCAGTTCTCCAGCAGGCGCCTGTTTTCACCAGTCAGCTTGTCATTACGCTGCTCGATCAGCATTTCAAGTCGTTCATCGGCATCGCCAAGCATCCGCGCTGCAGCCTGCAGCTGCTGTCGCTCACGGGCAACACGCACCTGGTCCGCCGTCTCCCGGTGATAGGAACGCAACGTTTCAGCGATTTCAGCCAGGTACCTGACTCGGGCCGGGGGAACAATCACTGACCGTTCTGAAGGAATCCGGTTATCGGCATAGGCCAGCCTGGAATCCCAGTGCCGCAAACCCTTTTCACGCAGGCCGGCGAGCAGCCCATGATAAGCAGCAGATACCCCATCATCGCCGAACCGTGACGCAATCGTACCGTAGACGGGTTGCTGGTCAGGTGATTCCTCGAAAGCTTCACGATTCCGCTGCACCTGCTTGGCTACATCCCGCAAGGCATCTTCGGCACCTTTACGATCAAATTTATTGATCACAACCAGGTCCGCAAAGTCCAGCATGTCGATCTTCTCAAGCTGGCTCTGGGCACCAAACTCAGGCGTCATTACGTACATCGACATATCCACGTAGGGCACGATACCCGCATCACCCTGACCGATACCCGGTGTTTCCACGACGATCAGATCGAAATCAAATTTTCTAGTTGCGGCCAGAATATCGGACAGGTAAGGCGGCACTTCTCCACTGGCGTGCCGTGTGGCGATCGATCGCATGTAGATGTTTGGTGAGTAAATTGAATTCATTCGAATGCGGTCACCGAGCAGGGCTCCACCCGTCTTTCGGCGGGTCGGGTCAATGGCAAGGATAGCAATCCTGGCAGAGTCGCCACTGTCGATACGAAAACGCCTGATAATCTCATCCGTCAGCGAGGACTTACCTGCACCACCTGTTCCCGTGATGCCCAGCACCGGTACCGAACGATCCGATCCCAGCTTCAGCGCGGCCAGTTCGGCAGCCCCGGCCTCGCCCCGCTCGATAGCGGTAATCATGCTGGATAAAACCAGGTAATCATCCTGTTTGGCATCGCTGAAACTGCGAGCCGATTCTTCAGCCAGACGACACTGATCAACCATATCCTGGATCATCCCGACCAGCCCCATCGCCATACCGTCCTGGGGCGAGTAGATTCGAGTTACACCATAATCATGTAACTCCTGAATTTCCTCGGGCACGATGACACCACCGCCACCGCCGAAGACCTTGATGTGACCTGCATCATTGTCCTTCAGCATGTCCACGACATACTTGAAATACTCGACGTGACCACCCTGGTAGGAACTGATCGCAATACCCTGCGCATCCTCCTGCAACGCCGCCTGCACGACTTCCGCAACCGAACGATTGTGGGCCAGATGGATGACCTCGACACCCAGCGACTGAAGAATCCGCCGCATGATATTGATGGAGGCATCGTGCCCGTCAAACAGGCTGGCCGCAGTAACAAAACGGAGTGGGGGTAAATCTTTTTCCGGCTGCAGTGAACCGTCCACAGATCTAACGTTGACTTCAGACATATCAGGTTTCTCCCCTTGCTGATAACAGCAAGCTCATCGTGTTCTTAAGGTTTTCGTGTAAGGAGCGAATCTCCTCGAGGTCGTCCGGCCTGGCCAGCCAGGAATAGACTATGCCTATCACTGAGGCACAGAACTGGCCAGCAATATCATCCGCCCTGGCCTTCACGTCGACGCCGATCAAATCATCTACCAGTACCCAGTTTTTCACGTCGGCGTGTCGTCGCTTGTGGATATTACCGATCATCTCCGTCAGCTCTGAACCCGCATTAACAGACTCGAACCACAGGGTGTAGAACGCCCGTACCGGGATAGGGGCTTCGACGCAGAACTTGTAGTGTTCATCCAGGGCTGTATGAATCGCGGTCAGACCAGTCATATGCCGAGTCGTCTGCTTGAGATGCGCCAGCCAGTTCTCGCCGACCTGACGAAGCACGAAAGCAAACAATTTTTCTTTTGAACCAAATCGCTGCCCTGCCAGACCGCGGCTATACCCTGCCATTAACCCAATCTCCTTCAGGCTGGTTGCTGCGGGTCCACGGTCAACGATCAGGGTCACGGCTGCTAACAACATCCGGTTGTCGGAGATCTCGGTCCGCTCCGCCTGAGTTAATCGTCTGTTACTCTTCAAAGACATCCTTAGAAAACGTCTTCTGACAAGGCGATGCCGATGTCCGCACCGCCTGTAACGGCATTCATGTAACCCAGGTAACGCGGCAGGACTTGCTCAAAGTATAAATTGATCGAGACGAGCTTCTTCTCGTAGAACTCATCACCCTCAGGTTTGTCGGCCACCTGCAGGGCAGCCCTTGCCATATAGTACCCACCGGCCACATAACC
>CAXPUI010000274.1:0-3399 GCA_964220205.1 Candidatus Allofontibacter communis
GAACCTGGATCAGGAAGGCGTCGAAATCCAGGATGACTGGCACTCGATGAGCCTTCGAGCCCGTGCCACCGACACGGTGGTCTACAAAGACGCAACAATTCCACTGGACCGAGTTGTCGACTTCCCCTTCATGTATCGAATCCCGTTCCGGGACCCCGAGCGAGACATGATTCACAGCCGCTACCGGGAAGACTGGGTAGCCCTGTCGGATCTATGGCTTGGCGCGATGGCAGTCGGCGTCACCCAGTCAGCCCTGGATGAAGTGACTCATGGTCTCCGCGACCGGATAGCCATCATGGGAGTAAAAATAGCCGAGCGTCCCACCGTGCATGTCAATCTCGGCCAGGCCAACGCTCTCATTCAGGCAGCCCGTGATCACGTGGCCACTACCCTGGCAGAAACTGATGAGCGCCTGTCGAACCAGCAGATACCCACTGAGAGTGACTACCTGCGACAACTGTCAGCATCCATGATGGCCCTCCAGCTATGTGAAGAGGCCATGCAGCTGATGCTGCGTGTCATGGGCGGCAACGGACTCCGCCAGGGGCCCAGCTTCGAGCGTCGCTTTCGTGACCTGCAGGCCATGCCTCTCCACATCAATGCTCACCGCGACCGGGTCAGTGAACAGTCCGGCCGACACTTACTCGGACTGGATACGGAGAACCCCTTTTAATCATGCCCATACCCCTGGAGATGTACGAGTTTGCCAATGAGGCCTTTTACCTGGCCTTCGAAGCTAAAGACCTCAAAGCCATGTCCCACATCTGGTGTGAGCAGGGTGACCCTATATGCCTGCATCCCGGGTGGCCAACGCTGATAGGTCGAGAGGCCATCCTGGAAAGCTGGCGAGGCATTCTTACCAATCCGAACCAAAGCCAGGTCAGTTTCTTTGATGCCAGAATCAGCACCATCAACGATGACAGTGCTGCCGTCGTCTGTTACGAAAAAACCGGCGATCACATCATGGTGGCCACCAACGTGTTCCGCATCGAAAACGACAGACCGCGTTTATATATCCACCAGGCGGGTTTCTGTGCGCATCCACCAGACGATCCTGATCGTCTGCAAAACTAGCACCCATTTTCTCACTCAATTCAGGCGACAATTATCATGGCAATCGACGTTAATGACGCGGAATTCGAATCCAAGGTCATCGACCGATCCAGGACTGTCCCCGTGGTCGTTGACCTGTGGGCGCCCTGGTGCGGCCCCTGTCGCCAACTGGCACCTGTTTTAGAAGGGCTTGAAAAAGAGAAGTCCGGGGAATTTGAACTGGTCAAGATCAATGTTGATGAAAACCCCCAGGTCGCCACTGCCCTGGGGGCACAAAGCATCCCGCTGGTTATAGGTTTTCGTGATGGCAAGGCCGTCGCAAAATTTCTCGGCGCGCAACCAGCTGGCAAAATCCGTGAATTTCTTGAACAACTGGTCCCTTCCGCGTTGGACCAGTACCTCGCTGCTGCCAGTCAGGCACTCGAGGCAGAACAACTCCATGACTGCGAAGCCCTGCTGGAGCAGGCTGAACTTATCGACGCAAACAGTGACGCAGTCAGGTATTGCAGAGCCCGGCTGCTTGTCGCTCAGCGGCAGCCTGAAGCGGCCATAGACATACTGTCTGGAATTCCATCCAACGGTCATGATGATGTTGCTCAGCTGCTCTCCAAAGCACGACTGATGGGCGCTGCCGGTACAGATATCCAGGCACTGAAAGCGAGCCTCAGCGATGACAACCTCGACAGCCTGATAGCCTATGGCCTTGCCCTTGCTGCCAACGGCGATCACGAGCAGGCACTGGAGACACTGCTAGGTGCTGTCAGTCGGGATCCCGCCTGGAACGACGGGGCTGCGCGCAAAGCGATGCTTGATCTTTTCGGCGTGCTTGGCAGGGACAATCCGCTGACCCGGACCTACCGAAGCAGGTTATCCAGCGCCTTATTCTGACCTGAGTTCTGACCTGGCGGTTGCTATCCTTGCGTCAAATACCGGCGGGTTCAGGTTCTCAATGACCCTGGCTCGCCGCCTCTTCGATCGCATGCATTTCCTCGACCACCCTGTTGAAAGCTTCGATGACATCTCGATAGAGTTCGTCCTGTTCCGGGTCCTTACCCGGCTCAAAGTCGATCGGTGGCAACTTAGGCTTGAGGCGATCAAACTCGGCGACGAGTTCCCTGTGTCGGCGACGCTGCTTCAGTGTCATGTGCTTAGACATGATCAATACTCAATAGCTGCGTAGATAATGTTTTTCAACTGACACCTGAAGTTGAACGTGGCAGAAGGCATCAGCTGCGTCATGAAGATCACAAATAGATCTTCTACCGGATCTACCCAGAAGATAGTCGAGGCTGCCCCACCCCAATAATAATCACCACCAGAAATATTGCCGGCAGCAATCTGATCGATTGTCGACGCAAAGCCAAGTCCGAACCCGACGCCTTCGTAGGCAGTCTCTGTGAAACCCTCCATCGCTACTGATGCCAGTTCTGCGCCTCCGGGCAGGTGATTCATGTGCATCAGTTTCAGGGTCCTGTCCCCCAGGATTCGAACGCCATCGAGTTCGCCACCGCGACGCAGCATTTCGCAGAACTTCGCATAATCAGCAGTCGTGCTCACCAGACCGCCACCACCCGACGGGAAACTGGGTTCTTTGAGATAGTGGCTCGTCAGAGGATCATCAATCAACCTCAGGCTCTTGTCGCGCCTGCGCTCATAATTGGCAGCGAATCGATCAGCCTGATCCACTGGCAAGGAGAAGCCGATATCTACCATCCCCAGGGGTCCGAACAGACGATCCCGAAGAAAGTCCGGAAAGGGTTGGCCGGAAATAATCTCGACCAGACAACCACAAACATCTGTTGCCAGCGAGTACATCCAGCGTGTGCCGGGTTCATAACGCAAGGGGACCTTTGCCAGCTTTTCAATAAAACTTTCGGTCGTCTCACCAGGCCCTCGGTTAATTTCGAGTTCCGCATAAACCTGATCCACAGGATGCAGATCCTCAGACCAAAGCAGTCCGCCATAGGTCAATCCCGCGGTATGACAGAGCACATCTTTCATGGTCATTCGATTTACCACCGGACGGGTCACCATATCTTCACCACTGCCCTCGACCCACACTTCGTGATCGGCCCAGGCTGGAATAAACCGGGAAACCGGATCACTCAGCTGAAAATGACCCTCCTCGAACAGCATCATCAGTGCGACCGAGGTAATCGGTTTGGTCATGGAATAGATGCGGAAAATCGTATCGTCACTCACCGCTTTTGCACGCTCAGCATCCATCTGGCCGAATGAGCGAAAATAAGCTGGCTCACCGCGTCGGGAGATCATTACCTGGGCCCCGGTAATCTTTCCTCGCGTGATATAACGCTCCTGCAGGTGCGTGGTGACCCGCTCTAATCG
>CAXPUI010000275.1:0-2684 GCA_964220205.1 Candidatus Allofontibacter communis
TCGGGACCGAACCGAACCAAACGACAAACAGCAGAAGGAGATGTTTTGGAATGGGAATTGTTATTCCCGGTAAAATCCCCCTTCAGCAGTTGTATGCCTTTCTTTATTGACTGGCTGGATTGTGCGAATCCAAAAGATACCAACCCACTCGCCGGTGAATTTCAGTCATTATCCGTCTCGAACCCCGACGCAACGAACCTCCAAAAAATCCTGACCTCAATCGGGTTAGACGTGCCGGTAAACTCCGGAGAACCATCTCTATCGGTATCGATCGCCGGTCAAAACGGAGAAGTCATACTCGCCAGCACGCCCGAAACCAGCCGCCTCAGCCTTCGATAACGAAGCCGGGGTCAGACAAGTTTCCTATCAACACAATGATAGGAACTGTAACCCCTGCTCGGCGCGCAGGAGTATACAACTCCCTCCTGGATCAGCTCAGTCAGCGCGACCTGAGCCTTTTCGCCACTCAGGGGATCGCCAGGGCTTTCCAGAATCCCGCTCATGGTTGCAGGACGATCTTGCCGAAAACCTCTCGTTCTTCCATGAGGCGTTCTGCCTCATGCACTTCTTCAAGCGGCATTACCTTGTCGATCACCGGCAATAACGACTTGTCGGATGCATAATCGAGCATCGTCGCTATATCACTGCGATGCCATCCGTTAGAACCAAGCAACGAATGCTCAAATGTCCAGACATAACGAATGTCGACTTGATCTTCAAAGCCCGCTGTCGCACCACAGGTAACCAACCTGCCGCCTTTACGCATACAGCGTGTAGACTCAATCCAGGACCCCCCACCAGTACAATTAACCAGCAAGTCAACGCCGCCCTCTCCTGTGATCCGGGGTTTACCGGCAATCTCCCAGCTAGCCTCTCTCATGTCCTGTTCCATGTAATTGATGCCATGATCAGAACCCAGGTCACTTAAGCGCTCCAATTGTTCCTGGGTGGAAGCACACGAGATCACGGTTGCGCCGACACGCTTGGCAAGCAGTACACAAGCCGTACCAACGCCACCGCTGGCGCCCATCACCAGGACAGTATCGTCTTCTTTGACGCATCCCCGGGTTACCATCATTCTATGGGCCGTCGCATACGCCAGTGGGATACAGGACGCAACTTCAAAACTGACATTATCTGGAATCCGGACCAATTGACTGGCATCAGCTACACAGTATTCGGCCCTGCCGCCGTTCCATCGCTCACCAATCATCCCTCGCTGAAAATTCAGCGGGTCGATTAACACCCGATCTCCGATTGAAACCCCGTTAACCCCTTCGGCCACTTCTACTACTTCGCCGGCAATGTCCGACCCAATCACCAACGGAAGCGGAAGACTGATTCCCGGCATCCCCCGACGGCTGAATAAATCATGAAAATTCAGCGACGTCGCCTTTACTGCTATTCGAACCCAACCGGGCTCAAGTTCCGGCTCAGGGAAATCCTCTTCGATCAGAATGTTTTCGATCCCACCATGCTCCCGCAGAACTGCAGCTCGCATACACCCCTCCCTAAGTTATTCGTTGGACCACTGTGACGCGATCGACCTTATCATCAACTTTACTGCGCTCATACTCGCTCGATTTTTCAGATCGATTCAACCCACGCTGCTCAGCTGAGCCGTCCCCATCGTGAGCAAGCAAGTTCGTCAAGCGACAGGGCCCCAACCTCTTCTTCCTAGCTGTTCGGATAGTGACAGATGGACTGCGTACGGATTTCGGTGCCATCGATGAACGTAAAAATCATCTCATCACCCCTCAGCTCCCGGGTGACCGTGTCGAACAGGTCAAAGAGGCGGAAGATCAGTACCCCTTTGTCATCAAAATGAATAGCCGTATTGAAATTGTTGCAAGCTGCACCTATGTCTCTCGCGCCATTCTTAAGTGTGCCGTCGACTCGAAAGTCATGAATGGTTCCGCCGGCGGTCACAACGACCCGATTACCGCATTGTTCTATCCTCTCCAGATGGCCAACCCACCCAGACACCCCCAACCAGAGGCCGCGCATATCGACGACTCCCTCAGCCAGGGGCTCGGTGCACTCAGCAAGAATCGGCATGGGTATACCGTCGAGGCCGCAGCCTGGCGTGTAGGCCTTGGGAATGTCATCGGCCGTTTTGCCTGATCCGTCCAATTCGGGTAACTGGCAGTAGTTGACCGTTTTTCCATCCTGCAGAAATATAGCGGGATCGGTCGTATCCGACGGCCTTGGTGCTCCAAAAGCATAGATTGCCAGACAAAGCACGAGGAAGATTACCAAGCCAAGCAGATAAAGCGCGGCACGAATGACCAAGGCTTACTCCTCTTATCAGTTGAATCAACTCAGGAAGAATTAGCCACAAGTCTGCAGACACCGTCAACTATCGATATCCCCCCTGAACGATCGTCTCTGTCCGGTGAACCCTCCCATGCCGTTTGCAACAACCTTTCGTCCGTCAGGGCTGACAGCTGAAACAGGTGCTAAACTGTAGACAGGTCCCCCGACTGCCTCGCTGAATCGTTAACTGGCCCAGCAACCATTAACGTCTCTAACAGGCATGGAACGTTTATGTCAGCACAAAGCCATGTTGCGATCCGCAACCTTACTTTTTCCTATGAGGCCTCTCCCACGCCGATATTCCAGGAGGTCACCCTTAATTTTCCACCCGGTTTTACCGGCATCATCGGTCCCAACGGGAGTGGCAA
>CAXPUI010000276.1:0-9937 GCA_964220205.1 Candidatus Allofontibacter communis
CCAAGGTCTCGCATCGGGTCACCGATGTGAGCGAGCTCCCAGTCCAGCACAGCGACAATGCCCCCGGGGGAGAGCATGAAATTTCCGTTACGAAAGTCATTGTGAACGAGACGCGGTTCATAATCGGTCGGCAGATGGTCCAGCAACCATCTTGCTGCATAATCGATCATCGGCTGGGGCGTGGGCAGGAGGCGGTATCGCTCCCATGTCTGCTCGACGAAATCCGCTGGTGATATCTGCCACAGCTTCTGTCGCAAACCCGTCTGATCCACATCGATATGATGAATTTTTGCCAGCACCCGGCCGCACTCGTAGGCTAATCGGGGACGAATGTCGTCGAACTCTGGCGACCTGACAATACGTGCACCTAGCGCTTCACCCTCCAGCCACTCCATGATGAAACCATCACCAAGCCCATCCGATTCAGACAGGACATGGTAAACCTCAGGCTCGGGAACTCCCGCGAGGCGCGCACTCTGCATAAGTAATGCTTCGACCTCCAGCCCCGGATGCTGCGGAGTTTTATCAAGTATCTGCCCGCCCGGTGCGCGACGCATGGCCAGCAGTCTTTCCCCGCTTACCGTCGCAACCGTTAAACGATAGGTTTCCTGGCTGGCACCTCCCGACAGTCGCTCCGCGTTGATTAGGCCCGTGCAGCCCGACACATGTCTTTGCAAGACAGCATCGAGCGTTTGATCGAAGCTACTTTCCAGTGACACTCTTCACACCCTTCGGTGCCTGCTGTTTCATGAAACCGAACATGTAACCGGCGATACGGCGCATCTGAATTTCTTCAGCCCCTTCCGTAATTCGATATCGCCGATGATGGCGATAAATGTGTTCAAACGGCTTGTGCCGCGAATATCCCAGGCCACCATGGGTCTGCATCGCCCTGTCGGCTGCATCACAACAGAGCCGGTTGCCGATGTAGTTACACATACTCACCTGGTCGGACACAGAAAAGGCTCCATACTGGTCCATTTGCCAGGCTGTCTTGTGAATCAGCGCACGCAGCATTGCCGCGGTTGTGTTCAATTCAACCAGCGGGAACTGGATACCCTGGTTGGTCGCCAGCGGCTTGCCGAACGGCTTTCTTTCCTGGGCGTACTTAACGGACTCGTTAATGCAGTACTGGGCTGCACCTAGACTGGAAGCTGCCTGACGAATTCTGTTTTCGTTAAAGAAATGCTGAACAATCTGCAGGCCATGCCCCTCTTCACCGAAGATGGCAGCATTGTCGACATAGACATCCTTGAAAGACACCGTCCCATGATCTGTCGGCATATTGAAGGTCCAGAGGAACTCTTCAATTTTGAGCCCTTCAGCGTTCATCGGGGTGAGAAAAGCCGTAATCCCGTCGCCATCGCCAGGTTCGCCACTGGTCCGGGCCATAACCATATCGTACTGGGCCTTGTGGATGCCGGTGTTCCAGGTCTTTGCGCCGTTTATTCGCCAACCGTCACCGTCCCTGACGGCTTTGGTTTCCATCTGGGTAGCGTCAGAGCCATGGGCAGGTTCAGTAATACCGAATGCAAACCCGCGCTTACCCTGAAGCATCAAGGGTAACCACTCTTCTTTCTGAGCTTCTGTCCCGTAATTGGCCATCAATAACACACCAACGTTATTGCCTACGATCGAGTGTTCATTCTGAAGGTCGTTGTGCAAACCAAGCCCCTTGGTCGCGAGGTGTTCACGGATAATGGCCATGCCAAGATTCGTGCCATCCTGACCACCCAGTTCCTCAGGCATTGCATAACGATAGTGTCCCGCCGCATCTGCGCGCATTCTCGCTTCGAACAGCAATGCTTCCCACTCGTCGTTGGGCAGACCACCACGTTCCCAATCTGTTCTGGCATCCTCACGGCGATGATCAAAAAATCGAATATTATCGTTTTCATTTTCGAGGGGCTTGATTTCCTTTTCGATAAAGTCATCCAGCACATCCAGATAATCAGCAATTTCTTTGGGGATATCGAAGTCCATATTTGTACTCCTTCACTCAGTAACGAATAATGGCTCCAAGATACTGACCTTTGAATCACAGGACAAGTTAGCTTGGAGAGAAAGTATGCCTCTTAGTCGCTGGCCCTTCCTTGGCCGCAGTCAACCACTGTCAGTAACCGGCGGCCAGGGCTCTTATCTGCTGCAATCCGATGGTTCGAAGATCCTTGACGCAGCCGGTGGCGCTATTGTCGTTAATATCGGCCACGGCCGGAAAGAAGTCGCTGAAACCATAGCAGCAGCAACCGCCAATGGCGGTTATGTGGTCCCTACCTGGATGACGCCGGAACGCGAGGCCCTTATTGACGAACTGACCCGGCACTGGCTGCCACCGCACTTGAATCGCATCCATCTGGCCTCTGGCGGTTCTGAAGCTAACGAAGCCGCCATAAAAATCGCGGTACAGTACTTCGCCGCTAAGGGTCAGCCGGAAAAGTCCAAGATAATTTCCCGCTCACTGTCCTACCACGGTACGACCATTACCACCGCTGGTGTATCCGGACACGCCTCTCGGAAACGGGGGCTGGAATCCATACTTGATGATTATGCCAGCATTGAAACGCCCTACCCCTTGCGCTGCCCAATAGGCCAACACCACCCTGATGCCACTGAGTACTACATCAACAACCTGAAGTCGGTGATTGACGCTGAGGGTGCTGAAAATATCGCCGCCCTCATCGCCGAGCCCATGAACGGTTCCAGCGGCGGCGCTATTACACCACCCGACGACTACTGGCCCCAGGCAGCTCAACTGCTCAAAGACAATGACATTCTGCTGATTATGGATGAAGTGATGACCGGCTTCGGACGGACCGGCGTGCGTTTCGGCTGCGAACTCTATGGCATTGAGCCGGATCTCCTGGTCGCAGGTAAAGGCATGGCCAGCGGATATGCTGCTATCGCCGGCTGCTACGGAACCGAAGAGATCGCAGCGACAATTGCAGACTCGCCTTATGACGTCATGTTTCACACCTTCGGCGCCCTGCCCGTCTCCTGCGCGGCGGCTACCAGTGTTCTGGGGATCTTGCGCGAAGAACAGTTGATTGCACGCTGCCGGGAACGCGGCCAGCAACTCCAGGAGCACCTGACCGATCAATTCGGCCAGCATCCTCATGTGGCCGAGATCAGGGGCGAGGGCTTACTGCTGGGTATCGAAATCGTCAAAGATCGTGACTCCCTCGAACGTTTTCCGGAAAGTGACCAGAGAACCGGCAAGCTGATCGCCAAGGCCCTGCAATCAGGCGTCTTCTTTTATCCAGGTGGAACCGGAGAAGCACGGGATATTCTCTGTATCGGAGCGCCATTTATCATTGATGACGAAGAAATCGATCTTATGGCGAATGCCCTGAACTCAGCCTTGGAACACTGCTTGAGCTGACCCTAACCAGGGAAGAGGTGTGGCTTGCTCAAAGAACCATCTGAGTCTGCGTAACCACGGCAATTGATTTGCCCTCTTCGTTTCTCAGGGTTGTCTGCCAGACCGACATCCGCCGACCGACATGCAAGGGCAGGCACTCCGCTACGACCTTACTGTCGCGCGGCGCTGCACGGAGAAAGTTGGTTTTACTTTCAATTGTTGTCGTTGTCTTGTGGCCTTCAGGCAGATTGAGGAAGGCGCCGATTGCACCCAGGGAATCAGCCACAGCCATTACCGCACCCCCGTGCATGATCCGTCCCGTCGTGCAGAGCGCTTCGCTGACGACCAACTCGGCTGCCACCCTGTCTTTTTCATTGCTGATCATGTTCAGGCCCAGCGCTCTGGAAAAAGGCATCATATCGGGCTCGAGAGTAGTCATATCAGTTGTTCAGTTGTCGATTAGTCAGGAGGCGATCATCATAACGGATATTCATACTGGCGGTTTGCCTGAACGTCCCTGCAACATCCAGCCCACCAGAGGCAGGTGTTCTCGACCATGAAAGATTTCCCCATCGACAACAAAGGCGGGCGCCGACAGCAATCCTTGTTCCAGCAATTCACCTGCACCATCGATAAGCTTTGCGCGTTCAGCATCCACAAACTCTTCAAAGCCGCCCGGACTAACATCTGCCGCTGAAATCAATTTGGTCACGCCTGCAAGGGACTCAATGTCGCCCATTTCCCTGAAGGTCTGTTCAAACGCAGCACGACAAAACTCGAACCAATCGCCTGACTGCCGGTTAATCCAGAGCAAACCCAATGACAACATCACGGGTTCGATCTCACGCTGCCCCTGATGACTGGTGATACCGAGCATGTCGCAATTTCTCGCCAGCTCGCGCTGGCCGGCTCGATTGCGTGCTCGCGCCCGTCGAGCCTTGTAGTCAGCGAGCGGATCAGATTCACCCTCTTTGGATCGAGTGACAATATTGCCAAGGGAACCGAGCATTGGCCGAACCTCAACATCAACGGAGACCCGGGACAGCAATCGCCCCAGAGGGTCAAGCGCCAACCAACTGTCAAGCTCACCGAAAGCCAGGTAGATAATCATGTCAGAATCGTATCGTAGGCAATGTCAGGCAAGGGACCCTGACACCCGCCGAGATGCCATCGCACCCTGGGCAGGTGCTGCCGGCCAAAGTAACTTTCGCCATCAATGACGTAGGTTGGCACGCCGTAATAGCCTGCATCAAGAATCTCTTCCTGCAAGTCATCATGCAACTGCCGACCTTCGCCTTCCAGATAGTCAGTAAATCCACCAACATCACAGCCCGCTTCCTGCAGTTGGGCAATAACCACGAAAGGATTCTCAATATCGAGTTCGCGACGCCAGAATCTCTCATAGGTGATATCGGTATAGCGTCTCAAAGCATCATGCCCCTGTTGCTTAGCCCACAGCATGCCGATGGCGGCCAGTGAGCTGTCCCAGATTTTCTGTGTGCCTTTCAGCGTCAGACCCCGCAATTCCGCATACCGCCGGGCGTCCTTGTAAGCATACTTAACGGCCAGCCACTGCCGTGGCGAGCGATTATTTTCGACCACCTTGCCCGAGTCATCTTTTTTCGCTGTGCCCAGATAGCTGCCAATATTCAACGTCAGCGGATACCAATCTATTTCCAGACCAAATTCATGCTCGAGCTGGTAAGTCGGATCCTTCGCGATGAAGGCGTAGGGGCTTTTGTAGTCAATATAAACTTTCAGGGCCTTTTGCAACGTCGACCACCGCTATCTGAACAGGACGCAACGGTAAAACGACTCCAGCACCCGGGTCAAATTTCTGTATACTCCTGCGCTGCATTTATGGGGGAGCCAGATGGATCCAGTCAGTCAAGGCACCTGGGGAGCGACCTTCGCCCAGTCAGCCGCCAGAAAAGACCAGGTAAAGGCGGCGACACTGATGGGTTGTCTGGGCGGTCTGGCGCCCGATCTTGATGTCTTCATCTTCTCATCCACCGATCCGCTGTTATTCCTGGAATATCACCGCCAGTTCACCCACGCGCTGATTTTCATTCCGATCGGTGCCTTAATCGTCACAACCGTTGTTCACCGGATTGTCGCCCGCAATCTGCCTTTCCGTCAGGCTTATCTGTTCTGCCTGTTAGGTTACGCAACACACGGTCTGCTTGATGCCTGCACCACCTATGGAACCATGTTGCTCTGGCCTTTCTCGGATGCTCGAATTGCCTGGAACAATGTCTCGATCATTGACCCCCTGTTTACCCTGCCCATCCTCGCACTGGTCATACTCGGCGTACGGCGCCGATCACCTTGGCTTGCGCGGATCGCTGCGATCTGGGGACTCTCTTACCTCCTGCTCGGTGTCTGGCAACGAGACCGAGCGGAAGAAGCGGCTCAGCAACTCGCAGCAAGCCGCGGCCACGTTCCGGTCAGGCTGGAAGCGAAAGCCGGATTCGCCAACCTGCTGCTATGGAAAACCGTCTACGAAGCAAACGGGCGTTATTACGTCGATGCAATCAGAGTGGGTACTGGCCAGACCACCTACCCTGGTACATCGGCCGAGAAACTGGACACTGATCACCACTACCCATGGCTCAAGCCAAACAGCCAGCAGGCTAAAGACATTGAGCGGTTCCGCTGGTTCTCCAACGACTATCTCGCGATCGACCCTCGTGTCGATAATCGCATCATTGACGTGCGCTACTCAGTCGTACCCAACGAAATCGACGCTCTCTGGGCTATCGACCTGGACCCTGACAAACCAGACGACGCCCATATAACCTGGCGGTCACTGCGACGGCAGTCCGCTGAACAAACAGCCCGGTGGTGGAATCTACTCACAGCACCCTGAAAAGGTGATCAGCGCGCCTTTCCCTGCTACCATCCTGGTCTCTACAAACTTTGGACCTGCATGATGCTGACTCTGCACTTTGCACCTAATTCACGCGCCGGCCGGATTGTCTGGTTGCTGGAAGAACTGGAGCTACCGTACGAACTGAACCGCATGGATTTCCATCCGAAAGACCTCAAATCCGACGAACATCGCTCCAGGCACCCTCTTGGCAGGGTACCGGTGCTGGATGACGATGACATCAGAATCTGGGAGTCCGGCGCGATAGTCGAATACATCCTGGAACGTCATAAGAATGGTGGATTAAAACCTGCCATCGACGCGACCGAATACCCGGCCTATCTGCAATGGTTCCACTATTGCGAAGGTATGGTAATGCCTCCCGTGAACACCATCGTCGTTCAGACGGTTCTGCTACCGCCAGAACGGCGTGATGAAACGGCATTGGCTCAAGCGCAGAAATTACTGACACGAGCACTTGCGCCTGTAGACGAGGCCCTGGCCGGCAAGGATTACCTGATCGGCGATTTCTCTGGTGCTGACATCATGCTGGGCCACGCCTGCTTCATGAGCAATCGACTGGGCTGCGTCACTGACGACATGACCAATCTGAAAGGCTATGTTGGACGTGTCGCTGACAGGCCAGCTTTTCAGAAAGCGATGGCTACCTGAGGCCAGCTAACGGAGCCTGGCTGTCATAGCCAGGCACAGCCGGCAACAGGACCGCCCTAGCTGCTGCGCCCAAGCACCCTGAGCGCGTTGTCGCGGAGAAATTTTGGCCAGACTTCTGCCTTGAGTGGCAATGACTGCATATCCGTCATAATACGCTCCAGCGACAGGCCCATGGGGAAGTAACCACCATAAATTATCTTGTCTGCACCGCGGCTGTTCGCATAGTCGATAATCGCCTGCGGATAAAACTTGGGCGCAAACGCCGTCGTCGAATAGTACAGATTAGGCCATTTGAGCATCAGCTTGACGGCAAGGTCTTCCCAGGGCTCGCAGCCATGACGTGTGACGAAAACCAGTTCGGGGAAGTCGTACATAACCTGGTCTATCAGCTCCACCTTCTGTGGCCACATCGGAAAACGCGGGCCCGGCACACCCGCACAGGAAAAAATAGGGGTGCCGAGTTCAACGCACTTAGCGTAAATGGGGTACATCAGCGGGTCGGCAATACCAACCTGAGGATTGTAACCGGCATTGAAGGCACCGAACGACGAGACGCCAAACTCTTCGTATTGTCGAACCATCTCTCGGATCCCCTCCATACCCTGATTAGGATCCACACTACCCTGGGCAATGAAACGGTCAGGATGCGTTTTCAGCGCCTGCCGAGAGACCTCGCTGCCAACACCGACAAGTCCGATTTCAATGCCATACCGGTCCATTTCGTTCAACGTCAGCCTGATCGGATCATCCGTACTGCCATAGAGTTCCTTGGGAACCTGTTTGAACATGTATTCAACCGGAAAATCAAACTCCGTTGACTGATCTTTCAACTGCTGGCGGATGAAGTCGTACATCGCAAAGTCTTCAGCGGGAAAGCCGATCATGGTATCCACGATGCCTATGCCACCTGGCATGACCATAAAATTCTCCTAACTCTCGGCCAGGGCATTGGCAAACAGGTAACACATACTATCCCTCGGTATGTCATCCCTGGCGAGCGGTTCGTTAACCTGAGAAGGGGTCGGACCAAATTCGTTAACGAGGGGCATCAGTTTCTCAACATCAAACCCGTAGAGCTCGGCCGCATTCAGCCCCAGCAATTTTCGCCGATGTGCTTCCGGCACATCGTTGAAGGTCAATCTCAGGGACTCGAGGTTGTAGGGAAAGGTTCCTTCGTAATGGGGGTAATCATTACCCCAGAGGACTTTATCCACACCGATTCTCTCAATGCCACCGAGGTCAGCCTTGCTCGGAAAACTGGCACCGTACCAGCAATTCTCTTTAGCATAGTGACTTGGTGGTTCCGACAGCACCCATTGCTGATCACCATAATTAAGTTCACCGATGGCCCCGCGAGACATCCCCATATGAATACGGTCCATCTGATCGAGAAGTGCAGGCGCCCAGGAACATCCCGACTCAGTCAGGATGTACTTCAACTTCGGGAACTTTTCGAAAACACCGCCCATGATCAGATGACGGAAACCCGCCTGACAATACCAGGCGACTTCGGTTACCCAGAGCGCCTGACCCACCATGGACTTGCCATAGTCCGGTGAACCCTGGCCGGAGTGCTGGTTCATAACCAGATCATGGTCCTGAATCGCTGCGAAAACCCGATCCCAGGCAGGGTCATAGAGGGGCGTCAACCAACTGCAGTCCGGCGGTATCAATGGCAGCAGCACACCGCCCCTGAGCCCTGCTTCAGCAATATATTCGATGTCCTTGATAGCTTCATCAAAGTCGTGCGGCAGGAAGAGACCAATACCCGCTCGCCGATCAGGATCTTCGGCGCAGAAATCCACCAGCCATCGGTTATGCGCTCTGATACCGGCAAGGATCAATTCATAGTTTTCCGGCTTAGGTGGATGGGCTGTCACGATACTTTCGCTGAAAAAAGGTGGGACCGTATTCGGAAACACAACCTCACCAACCACACCCTGACTGTTCTGGTCGTTGTTCCGTATCTCCAGATCCCAGTTCCGCATTTTTTTCGACCCGTAGTGCCCTTGCGACGGATTCTTGTACCCACCGCGCCACTCATCGAACTGATCTCGATACTTTGGATCCAGGTATTCACGGTATTGTTCATGACTACCACCCGCATGGGTATCAGCGGTAATCAGCAGATAAGGGTCATTGCTCATGTATTACTCTCTTTGTTGATTCTCTTCGCCCGTTAACACTGTTGCCTGTCACTTTTTTGCCTTTGTTGGGCCCTGTTGTGCTGTATTCTGTTCTGTTTTGCTGCCGTTTGATTCACCAAAAATTAACCTCACAACCGGTTTCAGTATCACCCCGGATTAGCCCGGCAGACTCAAGTCCGACTCTACCTCACTGACCAGGTAGGAGCGCATAAAACGCATATCGAAAAGTTTTTCTTCATCTTCCCGTATTTCCGCCGCAATGTCGGGACTGCTCAGATGCGCACCGCAGGCCTTGAATGTTGCTTCATCGGGGTACCAGATTTCCAGGATGACGTCGTACTCCGGATCATACAATTTCCCCTCGCGATCAGGTAAAGGATCAACAAATCGGCGCATATACTTAGCGGCGTAACCCTTGAGATATTTTTCGCCGATGAGTCGGTGGCTGCTCTCGTAGTAGTCCCGGAACTCGGCAATCGACATGCCAGGGCGGCGTTTCATCGGCATCACCAGCTTAATCAAGGTGGTCTCCTCACTGCGTTGTCTATCTGGTAGAACAGCCAATGTAATGCGTTATGACCCAGGGTCGCAAGTTGAGTTCAACTGACAAATTTAATTTTCTCCGGGTATTGATCCGCCAGCCGTAAAGGATCACCACCCTTCACGAAAACAAAATCACAATGGTCCGCACCCAGCGCAATGCTGCCCCGTCTGCGCAAACCCTGACCACCCGCATTGCTCATCACATCATCAGCGCCGCACATATAGGGCACCAGGTCCATCGCATCATATTGGGCAAAGAGAGCACAGACAGCTCACGACGTGACCGTCATCGAATAACTGTCTGCTTCACCATTGATTACGTCGAAAGCGAACTGTCCGAGTTTGACA
>CAXPUI010000277.1:0-4991 GCA_964220205.1 Candidatus Allofontibacter communis
ATCAGATACGGTGAGGGCAAAGGGAGCACCGCCCAGTTCAACAGGACTGATACCAAGCAGAATGTGGTGCATAACCGGATTAGCCACAAAAACCAGGTCTACAATATCGAAACCTGCTACACCATTCGGAGCGGTCAGTTCATAAACCAGCTCACTCAGGGCAAGACGGATGACCCGGGTCAGTTCACCTGCATCATCAGGGTGCAACATTACATAGGACACCCGGCTCATCAGATCTTCACCGAACCTGATCTGCGGATTCATCGTACTCGCACTGGCGATGACGTCTCCACTAGCCAGGTCGCACAGGTTTGCCGCCACCGTGGTCGAACCCACATCAAAGGCAATTCCGTAGAGGCGGTCGTGGAAGCCTGGCCAGACCGCGATCAGTTTCTGGCGATTCCTCACTGCGACGGTGACAAACCAGTCACCCTCTCTCAGGACATGCTGCAACGTCACAAGGAGATGCGGCTCATAGTCCACGATGTCGAGTTGCCACTCCTGCCGCAGGACTTCCAGGAGGCGATCGAGATCGCCCTTGGGATTATCCATATCCGGTTCCGGCACCTGCACAGCGTACAAGTGGTAGATAGGGTCAATGTCGATATCCCGCGTATCCGCTTCTTTGCGCACGACCTGTTGATGGACCTGACTGTCTTTTGGCACATCGATAACCAGGTCGCCCTCCAGCCTGGCTTGACAGCCTAAACGCCGCCCTGGCGCCAGCGGTTTCAACTTCTCATGGTAGCGAACCTCTAACGTGGAAAATTCCGAGAGATGCTCGTGGTTCGAGGTGAAACCAAACTTGGGGAACTCGCCAGCGCTGCAGGTCACCTGGCAACGACCACAGAGTCCCCGACCACCCCAGACCGAATCCAGATCGACACCCAGTTTTCGCGCAGCATCGAGCACCGCGGTGCCACGCTCTACCTCCCCTCGCCTGCCTGATGGGGTAAACACAATCTGGACGGTGTCGCTCATTCTCAGACTCTCATAATGTTCAGCCACGGATCAGCGGCTGAACAGCCGCGGTGATAATACACATCTATATATATTTCAATAGGTTACGCCTCCAGCACTGTCGCATTAGCGCATCCCGCTGTCGCTAATCTGCATCCCGCGCTGACCTAACTGTTCCAAAATCCCGGCACTCTCCGACCAAGGTGCAGAAACGCTTACCCTGGTCACTATATTATCGGTAATTTATGACTAGAGCAGGTAGAAAACGCGGTGGCGGTCGCAGTGCACGGATAGCAGCGCGACAATCCAGTGTGAGCGACACAGTCACCTTTATCGATCGCAACATCCCTTACTTCGAGGTGCTGAACGAGGAAGCCCTTGAACTGATCGAATACAATGCCGAAACCGTGCTCGAGGAAATTGGCATCGAATTCCGCGACTATCCACGAGCACTGCAATGCCTCAAAGAGGCAGGTGCCGATATCAGCGGTGAGCGAGTCCGATTCCCACGCGGCCTGTGTCGCCAACTACTCTCAACCGCGCCGTCAGAATATACTCAACATGCGAGAAACCCCGAGCGCAGCACCATTATCGGGGGTAACCGAACCGTCCTGGTACCAGCCTACGGCTCACCATTTGTCCGCAGTGTCGATGAAGGGCGTCGTTACGCAACCATCGAAGACTTTCGTAATTTCGTCAAGCTGGCCTATCTCAGTCCTGGCCTGCATCATTCGGGAGGCACAGTCTGTGAACCCGTCGACATTCCCGTCAACAAGCGACACCTGGATATGGTCTACAGCCATATCAGATACTCCGACAAGCCTTTCATGGGGTCTGTTACTGCTCCCGAACGGGCCGAGGATACAGTCGCACTAGTCAAAATTCTTTTCGGGGACGACTTTATCGAGAAGAATACCGTCCTGACCAGCCTGATCAACGCCAACTCGCCCATGACCTTTGATGCAACCATGCTCGGTGCCGCGACGGTCTACGCTGAAAATAACCAGGCGACTATGATTTCGCCATTCATTCTGGCAGGAGCCATGTCACCGGTATCAGTCGCCGGTACCCTGACCCAGATCCTCGCTGAAGCTCTAGCCGGCATGGCCTATATCCAGTGCGTGAAACCTGGTGCTCCCGTCGTTTTCGGCACCTTCGCCAGCGCACTCTCCATGCAGTCAGGCGCGCCAACTTTCGGCGGCCCGGAGCCCAGCCTGGTGATTTACGGCGCTGCACAGCTTGCCCGCAGGTTGAAACTGCCTTTCCGAAGCGGAGGCGGCCTTTGCGCCGCAAAGATTCCGGATGCACAAGCCGCTTACGAATCGGCAAACACGCTACAGACATCCGCACTCGCTGGTGTCAACTTCATGCTGCATACAGCAGGATGGCTCGAAGGCGGGCTGGCAATGGGCTATGAAAAATTCATCATGGATGCCGATCAAGCGAACATGATTGCGGTATTGCTCAAAGGCGTTGATACCAGCGAGAACGGCCAGGCCATGGACGCGCTGAGAGAGATTGGTCCCGGGGCACATTTCCTGGGCTCCGCGCATACCCAGGCGAATTTTGAAACCGCTTTTTATCGCTCCGACATCGCCGATAACAACAGTTTCGAACAGTGGGAAGAGGAAGGCAGCCAGGATGCTATGCAGAGGGCAGCGAAAGTCTGGCCGCAGATGCTCCAGGACTACCAAGCCCCGCCCATTGACCCTGGGCTGGATGAAGCGCTGTGTGAATTTATCACCCGGCGCAAAGCAGAATTCCCAGACAAAGATTACTAACCCAGATACCAGCAGCATAGAGGACAAGCCATGAGCGACGATCAGATAGATGACGACTTGGATCTCAATGAACTGAATGACAACGAACTGGTCGAGCAGATGCACGACGACCTCTACGATGGCTTGCGGGATGAAATTGTGGAGGGTACGGAAATTCTTCTCTCCAGAGACTGGACTGCAGAGAAAGTCCTGAATGAAGCCCTCGTAGGCGGCATGCAAATCGTCGGTATCGACTTCCGCGACGGGATCCTCTTCGTACCCGAAGTACTACTCGCCGCCAATGCCATGAAGGGCGGCATGGAAATACTGCGACCTCTCCTCGCCGAAACCGGTGCGAAACCCATCGGCAAAATGGTCATCGGCACCGTCAAAGGCGATATTCACGACATCGGCAAAAACCTGGTGGGCATGATGATGGAGGGCGCTGGTTTCGAAGTCGTTGACATCGGCATCAACAACTCCGTCGAGGAATATTTTGCGGCTCTTGAAGAGCACAAACCTGACATTCTGGGCATGTCCGCGCTTCTGACAACAACGATGCCATACATGAAAGTGGTCATTGATGAAATGACCAGCCAGGGCATACGCGATGACTATATTGTCATGGTCGGCGGAGCCCCACTGAACGAAGAATTCGGAGCCGCGATCGGTGCAGATGCCTACTGCCGTGATGCTGCCCAGGCTGCAGAGACAGGCTCCCGGCTCCTACAGGTCAAGGGCAGCAATATTGGCTAACAATTCACTGGTTGTAGCCTGCGGCGCACTTGCCAACGAACTCTACACGATCAAGGCAATGAACAACTGGAATCATTTTGATGTCCAGTGCCTCGACGCGAAACTGCATAACCAGCCTGCACTGATCGCACCCCGACTGGAAGAAGTGATCGCCGCTAACGGCGGCGACTATGAGCAGATACTCATCGGCTATGCCGATTGCGGCAGCAACGGCGCCATCGATGCACTTGTTGATGCCGATCCGCGCCTGCAACGGCTGTCTGGTCCGCATTGTTTCAGCTTCTTTATGGGTGAATCCGAATTCGAGAGGCTTTCAGATCAGGAACCCGGAACTTTCTGGATGACAGACTTCCTTGTCAGGCACTTTGACTCCATGGTGATACGTAACCTCGGTCTCGACCGGCACCCGGAACTGCGCGATTCATACTTCGGCAACTACACCAATCTCACCTATATTTCACAGCGGCAAGACGAGTCAATAGTCAACGCTGCGAAGGTATGCGCTGAACGGCTGGCGCTGGATTTCCGACATATACATACCGGGTTTGGCACACTGGAGCGGGCGCTCATCGTCCAGGAAATCGCAGAATGAAGCTGGTGACCATCTACTGGCGGGACATCCCCTCTCAAGTCCTCGTGCAGAAAGGCCGCACCAAGGCGAAGGTACAACTGCCACAACGTTTTCAGGAAGCCATCGATCGCGCCGCCATGCGGGCCGGCAAGGGCAGCAGTGACCTGTACCTCGAAGAATGGCGACGGACTACTCAGCAGGTTGAATCCCAAGAGGACCTTCATGGATTCGCAGAGTCGACAGCAGAACAACTTGCAGATCAATTTGATGACGCGCTGCTCGACAGACTAATCAGAAACAAGGGTTTGAGACCCGAACAGGATTAAACCATGACCGATACTGTAATCAGTTCTAACACCAAGGAAGTCATCATCGGCTTCGAGAGGCCTTTCGTCATCATCGGCGAAAGGATCAACCCGACTGGTCGGAAAATCCTCGCTGCTGAAATGGCTGCAGGAGACTTTAGTCGAGTAGAGGCTGATGCCCTGGCCCAGGTTGCCGCCGGTGCGCACATGCTGGATGTTAATGCTGGCATTCCACTGGCAGACGAACCGGCAATCCTCGCGGAAGCCATCAAGCTCGTCCAATCTGTCACGGACGTACCCCTGTGTATCGATTCATCCATCGTTGCCGCCCTGGAAGCAGGCCTTGATGTCTACCAGGGAAAACCCCTGGTTAACTCGGTCACTGGCGAGGAAGAAAGACTCGAATCAGTTCTGCCTCTCGTTGCCAAGCACGGTGCGGCAGTGGTCGCGATCTCTAATGACGAGACCGGGATATCTGAAGACCCTGACGTTCGCTTTGATGTCGCGAAGAAAATCGTTGAACGGGCGGCTGACCATGGAATAAGTCATAACGACATCGTCGTTGATCCTCTGGTGATGCCTATAGGCGCTATCAATTCAGCAGGGAAGCAGGTTATGCACCTGCTCCGGCGACTGAAG
>CAXPUI010000278.1:0-15424 GCA_964220205.1 Candidatus Allofontibacter communis
ACTATGTGCTACGAGGCATTGCTGACGCAGAAGAAGATGATGCAAAGCTGGTTGTCTTGAGAATGAATACACCCGGCGGGCTCGACAATGCCATGCGAGATATCATCGAGGCGATTCTTTCAAGTGACGTGCCCGTCGCATCATATGTGGGCCCAAAAGGCGCACGGGCCGCCAGTGCCGGCACTTACATTTCCTACGCCAGCCACGTCGCGGCCATGGCCCCAGCGACCAATCTCGGTGCTGCTACCCCTGGTCAGATGGGAGCACCACCACTCCCATCTCCCGACCAGGATGGGAGTGCAACACCGACGGACCAGGCGACAGCCATGGAAAAGAAGATGGTCAACGACGCTTCTGCCTATATCAGGGGGCTTGCGGAATTGCGGGATCGCAACGCTGATTGGGCTGAAGCCGCGGTTCGTGAAGCAGCAAGCCTCGATGCCGAATCAGCACTGGCAGAGAATGTGATTGATATCATCGCCACCGATATCCCTGACCTGCTGACCCAGCTGGAGGGCCTGGTTATTGATCTCGACGGTGAGGAGGTCACACTCAACCTGGAAGGGGTAGATCTTTACTATTACGAAGCCGACCTCCGGACGGAGATCCTGTCTATTCTCACCAATCCAAGCATGATCCTGGTCCTGGGCATGATTGGTATCTACGGCATTATCCTCGAATTCTATAACCCCGGAGCCCTCGTACCCGGGGTCATCGGGGCCATCTGCCTGCTGCTGGCAGCTTACTCCGTGCAACTGCTGCCACTCAACTACGCAGGACTGGCACTAATCATCCTCGGCGTTGTGCTCATGGTCGCGGAGGCGATGATCCCCAGTTTCGGCATACTGGGTATTGGTGGCATTATTGCCTTTTCTATTGGAGGACTGATGCTGTTCGATACAGAGATCGATGCGTTCCAGGTTGGCCTGCCGACTATCGCCGCAACAGCAACCATTTCAGCGCTGCTGCTTGTTTTCACTGTCAGGATTGCCATCAGGGTGCACAAGAAACGCATAAAGACCGGACTGAACTCCCTTATCGGGGAATCAGGTCAGGCTCTTGAAGACTTTGCTCGAGAAGGCCAGGTACGGGTCGGGGCCGAAATCTGGCGCGCGGTCAGCGAAGCACCCGTAGAGAAAGGTGACGATATCAGCGTTACGTCAGTAGACGGCCTCGTGCTGCATGTAGAGAAAAAGGAAGGAGAAAATGATGTTTGAATACTGGTTTGTTTTCGTTGCTCTGCTCATTGGCCTGGCGTTTTATACGATTCGCGTGCTGCGCGAATATGAAAGGGGCGTTATCTTCTTCCTCGGCCGGTTCCAGAGTGTCACGGGTCCCGGTCTGATTATCGTCATTCCCGGGATACAGCAGATGGTCAAGGTCGATCTCC
Source organism: Candidatus Allofontibacter communis (assembly GCA_964220205.1). Taxonomy (GTDB): domain Bacteria; phylum Pseudomonadota; class Gammaproteobacteria; order Pseudomonadales; family Azotimanducaceae; genus UBA9659. The sequence continues at coordinate 1,391 of CAXPUI010000278.1, forward strand.
GAACCCTGGTCTACGATGTGCCCACCCAGGATGTTATTTCCCGCGATAACGTCTCAGTAAAAGTCAGCGCAGTGATCTACTTTCGGGTCATCGACGCCGAGAAAGCTATTATTAATGTAGAGGACTATTTCGAAGCGACTAGCCAGCTCGCCCAAACTACACTCAGATCCATCCTCGGGCAGCACGAACTGGATGAAATGCTTGCCCAACGAGACAAGCTCAACGAAGGCATCCAGGTCCTGCTGGATGAACAAACAGAGTCCTGGGGCATCAAGGTCATCAATGTCGAAATCAAACACATCGATATCGATGAAACGATGATTCGAGCGATTGCCAAGCAGGCAGAAGCAGAACGAGAGCGTCGTGCCAAGATTATTCACGCGGGCGGCGAACTGGAAGCGTCAGAAAAACTGCTGGAAGCCGCAACCACGCTTGCCCACCAGCCCCAGGCGATGCAACTGAGGTATATGCAGACACTGACCGAGGTCGCCAGGGACAGAAGCTCAATTATCGTCTTTCCTCTACCCATTGACCTGATTGATTCGCTGCGCGCGGCACTGCCCAACCCGAAACCTGACGATGCAGAACCCTCGACAGGAGAATAAAGGGCAGCGCTAGAGTTCTACTTCCATGTAGACTTCACGTCGCTGATCTTCGACATCGCCCTTAAATCGACGCTCTTCGAATCCAAGTCGCCGAAAGCGCCGCAAAGATGATTCAAGCAAGCGACTGGTGAATGTGCAGACAGCAACCGCACCCAGTTCTCGCGAGCGTCTGAGCGCAGCTTCGCCAAGCCCCTGTGCCATCGCATCGCCATCAATCTGGTCCACCAGGGCCAGATATGCCAGTTCAACCACATCATCATTCCGTCGAAGGAGCGCGACGGTACCCAGTACCCGGTCAGAAGCCCCATCAACGGCGAACAGGACGTCGCCTCCCGGATCAATGATGTGCACCTCTGGATTTTCCAGCCGCTGAAAGTCTATCGCGCTTACATCAAAATGCCGACCGATCCACGACTCATTCATGCTACGGAACGCATCCTGGTAGGCGTACTGATAGGGCCGGATCAGGAACTCAATAGTGTCAAGTGCACGTTCATCACCCATAAAACGATCCACGACGCTTGCCTCGGACAGACTCCTTTCCAGCGCTGTCAGCGATTCCAGAATATTGCCTCCAGCATCATCGACCAGCGATTGCAGTGCTCTGCGCATCTCAAACAGTACGGGCTCAAGTGCTCTATATTTCTCGCGCCCCAGGGTAGTAAGCGCTAACACACGTTTACGTTTATCGTTACGATCGCGATAAGGCGCAGCCAGGCGAACCTCAATGAGCTCATTGGCAATCTTATTGATGGCGGGATGTGAGACACCCAGTCCCTGGGCAAGACCCGTGATAGTCGTAGGGCCATGGCGATGAAGAAAACTGTAGACAGGAAACCACCGAGGCTCTATGCCAGCCTCGGCAATCTGATAGACCTGGGATCCCTGCTGCATCAGACAATCGGCCAGTCGCTTAAGCCTACTGCCCAGCGCAAGTGCCCCTAATTCAGCCAGACCATCGTCCATTTATAGGTAACTAATTACTTTTCTATAAAATGACGGCCATCTTACCATATTGCTATTTAGGTAACTAATTACGGTTTATGAAAGCATGTGCACCCGATCATCACCCTGATCAATTGCACAACCGGGGACAAGAGACCAACGCTCTGGTAGTCTCCCTTCTCACAAGGAATGCGGCTCACTATGAGAAAGAATCATGTCCTAGATGCCTGGCGAGCAAATCAGGCCACCGTGGGGGGCTGGATCTCCCTTGATTCAGCTTTTGCTGTTGAAATCATGGCTAACGCCGGTTTTGACTGGCTGTGCCTGGATATGCAGCACGGCATGCTCGACTATAACGACATTCGTCAACTGCTGCCCGCGATCTCGACAACCAGCACCATACCCCTCGTTCGGGTGCCCTGGAATGAACCCTACGAGATCATGAAGGTCCTGGACGCAGGCGCCTATGGTGTCGTGATACCCATGGTTAACAATCGGGCAGAAGCAGAACAAGCGGTTAGTGCGTGCCGGTACCCACCCCTGGGTGGTCGATCTTACGGTCCCGCCCGGGCGCTTATCTATGCAGGCGATGGCTATGCTGAGCAGGCCAACAACGAGATAGCCTGCATCGTCATGATAGAGACCCGCGAATCACTCGAAAATCTCGACGAGATTATGTCCACCCCCGGCGTCGATGGTATCTACATAGGGCCCTCAGACCTGTCATTTGCCCTTGGCCTGATGCCGGGGACCACAGAACCTGAACATGAAGAAACCATCAACACCATCCTGAGTACTGCCAAGAAACATGGTATCGCCGCCGGCATCCATACGGGCAGTGCCAGGCAATCACGCAAGTACCTTGATATGGGCTTCCATATGGTGACCCTGGGCACAGACCGTCACTTTATGGATCGCATGGCGAAAATGGACCTTGAAGCGGTCAGGGATAACGCAGGCTCCAGTGACGATAGCGCAGCAACCGGCGACAAGCTTTACTGACAACCCTATTCCGATATAGTCACTGCAACGCCCGCCGGGGCGACGCTTTCAGGTAAACAACTCAATGAATAACCTTCGCTCTGATGCAAATAACTGTTTTGTCTGCGGCCCTCACAATCCTATCGGGCTAAAACTGTCTTTCACGATTGACGAGGACAACATCTGCCGCAGCCGGTTCACACCAGCAGAAAATCACTGCGGCTACGATGGTGTCACCCATGGCGGCATCGTCTTCAGTGCACTGGACGATGTCATGGCTAACTGGTTATTCCTCAAGGGGTTCAAAGCTTTTACAGCCAAGTGCGAAATCAGGTACCGAGACGCTTTACCGATAGGAACACCTGTTCGCCTCGAGGGTCATTGCCTGAAGCAGAGAGCAAGATTGACGCAGATGCGAGGTCTCCTGATTCGCGAAGACACCGAAGATGTTGTTGCCGAAGCCGAGGCGAGCTTCATGCTTTCGACAGAAGAGCCGGACGTCAGCTGAACCGGAATCTTAAGTCAATATCAGACCACCTGTCGCCAGTCATTCAACGACGCAGAATATGATCGGCCAGCAGACCGACCGACACCGCATATTTGTTCGCGCAGTTGTAGCTGAGGATAGCCCTGAAATTGCCCCCAACAAGATAACTGTTGCTGTCCGTTGCTTCGGGCAGCACCAGTGCATAGGTCTGCCTGGCATTCAGGCGTGACACATCGAAACCGGCTGCGGCCCAGTAGTCGACTGACAATTTTTTCGTGTGGTAACGCAAAGCGCGACATCGAGGGTCTGGCTCCGGCTCAACCACATCACGCCAGTCGCCACTGACCCGGCGTGTCACCTGGCCCCAGCCTGCACCAGGACGCCAGCCAGCCTGATTCAGATAGTTGGCGATCGACGCAAAGACATCGCCCTGAGACGCCCAGATATCCTTTCGACCATCACCATCCCAGTCAACAGCGTATGCCAGAAAGCTGCTTGGCATAAACTGCGGTTGTCCCATGGCACCTGCCCACGCACCAACACACTGCTCAGGGCTGACGTGCTGCTCATCCAGAATCTTCAGAGCCTGAAGCAATTCACGTGTAAAAAACGCTGAACGCCGCTGATCATGTCCCAGCGTCGCCAGGGAGCGAATAATCGAGTACTTGCCCTGGTATCGACCAAAACTCGTCTCCAGCCCCCAGAAAGCAACTATAAAGGCGGCATCGACCTGAAACTCACGTTCAATATCCGACAGTAAACCCTCGTGTTCACGGAACAACCTGCGGGCCTCCTGTTTGCGAAAGTCCGAGACGCGAGCCTCGAGGTACTCTTCAAAGGTCTGGACAAATTCCGGTTGCCGGCGATCAAACCCGATAACCCGCTCATCAGGCGTGAGATTCTCAAAAGCAGCAGCCACCGTCCCCGAACTGATACCATTGTCGATGGCCGACTGCCGAACATCCTCCAGGTAATCGTCAAAATCCTGCCCAAAGGCTCCCTGACTGATAACGAGTACCAGAATCAGCCAACGTCTTATCATGATAAAATTTCTCCCATGCGGAACACTCAAGAAGCGGTCAATCCCGCCAGCCTGTGGCGCCGGCTGGCCGCTATGTTATACGACTCTTTACTCCTGATCGCCTGGGTATTCATTCCCTGGGTCATTATATTCATGGTAACGGCACGCAGCTATGAGGGACCGCTGTTCCAGGCGCTGGTCTATCTCCAGATCGGATTCTTCTTTACCTACTTCTGGCGTCTGAGGGGCCAGACCCTGGGCATGCAGGTATGGAAAATCAAAACCGTTAACGATAGCGGTGAGATACTCTCGTTTGCAGAGTGCGCCGTCCGCTTTTTTTTCGCTACCTTCTCCTTCGCTCTTCTGGGACTTGGATTCCTCTGGATTCTTTTTGATCCCGAACGTCTGGCCTGGCACGATCGAGCGTCAGGAACACGAGTCGTCTTTCTCGGCAAGAATGCCTACAAGCAGGATACTGATAAAGACTGAATGCTCATCGTCGCATGAAGTTTGTGATCCGGTCGAGGTGCCACACCAGGATTGTAATCAGCACAAAGATCCCGTGAATCCACCACAGGCCAAGACCAGCGGGCAGGTCTTCTCTCTCTATACCTGACTTGCCAGCAGACAAGGCAACGACATACAGGAAGCAAAGCACCATGGCAGGTACCAGTCGAGTAAACCGGCCCTGCCTCGGATTGACCCGTGAGAGCGGAATAGCAAGTAATGCAATGACTGGGATCATCAGCACCAGCGAGAGCCGCCAGTGCAACTCTGACAAACCTACCGGGTCACTGCGGCTGAGCAGTTCCCTGGTAGGAATCGCCGCATTGCGCTCGTCGAGAAGCGTGCCGCGGACCTTCTCTACCAACTGTCCGTATTCCTCGTAAACAATGATCTGGTAGCCGGCCTCGCCGGGCTTGCCCTGATAGCGATGACCATTACTCAGGACAAGATATCTGCGTCCCTGCTCATCAACTTCAGTTTGCCCGGACTCCGCGACAACCGTCGCAGACCCTCGGGGTATCGGCAGAGCAGGATCACGATACTCGTTGATGAAAATTTCGGACAATTCACCGTCATCGGTGATCTCCTCCGTGTAGGTGACACGCCTGCCCGAACTGAGCGCCTGGAACCTTCCCGGGACCAGTGTGTCGAATTCTGTCAGGTTTTTCTGCCCCTGGAGAAGAGCCTGCACCTGCCTCTCGCCCATCGGTTTGATCCAGAGCGCAATCGCCGCTGTCAGCAGCATGACAATGACCGATATCATCAGTGTCATGGCCACTACCCGTGCTGGGCTCATACCGCAGGCTTGCAGAACAATCATTTCATGATCAACGTGCAACCGACCATAGGTGAGCATCACAGCCAGGAAAAAGCTGACCGGAATGATGATCTCCAGAAAACCGGGCAATCGGAAGGCCATCAGGGCGAACAAAACCTCGCCGGTCATCACACCAGCGGCTGCCCGATCAAGATAGCCGCTGAATCGCCAGCCAAGCGAAATCACCAGGACAATCGTTAACACCACGAACATGGTGAAAAAGATCTCCCTTGCAAAATAACGAAACAAAATCAACCGACTGTCCTGCCCAGCTCCAAGTGACCACCTCCTCGAGAAACGTTATATTAGCGCCTTTCCACCTAACAACTGTTCCCTTGAGGTCAATATGAAGTATGGCACACGAACAGGCAGCGTCGCCAAAGCCAGAAACCAATGCACGATCGTCGGCATCTACGAAAACGGTGTACTGACAAAATCAGCCGAAGTTATCGACAAAGCGAGCGAGGGCTACCTGCAGAAAATTCTCAAGCGAGGCGACATCAAAGGTAGAACCAACCAGATTCAGGTCTTACACGATGTGCCGAATATTAAGGCGACACGAGTCATGCTCGTTGGCCTGGGCAAACCGGAGACTATGGATGCAGCGCGGTTCGCCGGCATTGCCAGAGCTGCAACCAACAGCCTGAAGTCTCTCGCTGCCACGCAGACTCTCTGCTGCCTCAACGAAGTTGAGATCGATGATCACGATATCTGCTGGCGAACTGAAAAACTGATAGAAACCTTCGGCGCGGGCTTCTACCGATTCACTGACTACAAGGGCAAAAAACCCGAAAAGAACACCCAGGTCGAGACCATTGAATTCTCCGCCAGCACACGCTCTGAGCAGAACAAACTCAACCGTTCCATCAAGGCAGGTTCAGCGCTGAGTGCAGGGGTTGCCGAAGCGAAGGACCTTGGCAACACACCAGGCAATGTCTGCACACCCACTTACCTGGCCGCTCGGGCAAGAAAACTCGCCAAAAACTATGGCAGCATCACCACGACGGTCATCGATGAAAAGGAGATCGACAAGCTTGGTATGGGTGCCTTCATGTCGGTGTCTCGAGGCAGTGTCCAGCCCGGCAAATTGATCATCATGAGATACCGGGGCGGCAAGGCCAAAGCCAAACCTCATGTCCTGGTTGGCAAGGGGATCACTTTCGACACCGGCGGCATCTCGCTGAAACCGGGCGCGGGCATGCATGAGATGATTTATGACATGTGCGGGGCTGCCAGCGTGTTTGGCGCTATGGTGGCAGTGGCAGAACAGGAACTGCCACTCAACGTCATCGGTGTGGTAGCCGCTGCCGAAAACATGCCTTCAGGCGACGCCTCAAGGCCGGGCGATATCGTCACCACCCTGTCCGGTCAGACCGTGGAAATTCTCAATACCGACGCAGAGGGTCGACTGGTGCTCTGCGACGCCCTCACTTATATCGAAAAATACAAGCCAGAGACAGTCATCGATATAGCCACACTGACGGGGGCCTGCATTGTTGCTCTAGGCAGCCATGCCAGCGCACTCTACGCTAATGACGATGATGTCGCCCGGAACCTCACCGAGGCCGGTGACACTTCCCTTGATCGGGTATGGCGTATGCCGCTGTGGGAGGATTACCAGGCCCAGATAAACAGTGCTTTTGCGGATATGGCCAACATCGGTGGGCGCGAAGCGGGCAGTATTACGGCAGCATGCTTCCTGGCTCGTTACACCAAACAGTACCGGTGGGCTCATCTGGATGTTGCCGGTACTGCGTTCAAAGGCAGCGGACCATCCAAAGGGTCGACCGGCCGCCCCGTACCGCTCCTGGTCAAGTATCTGAACGACCGAGCCGCCGAGACGTGACGAAAATCGACTTCTATCAGATCAGCGATGAGGAACTGGCCTTCGCCTGCAGATTGATCGAGCAGGTCTACCGGAAAGGGCACCAGATTTATGTGAACACCCTGGACGAACAACAGGCGACGCAACTCGCTGATCAGCTATGGATTTTTCGCGAAGACTCCTTCGTACCTCACTCCCTGCAGGCGGCAGGTATTGAAGCACCCATCAAAATCGGCTGCGATCATGAACCCGTTGATCACCAGGACGTACTGATTAACCTGTCCGGTACCGTCCCTCACTTCTTTTCCCGATTCGACCGGGTTGCGGAGGTCGTTCCGGTTGACGAAAATAGGCGTGAGGCTGCCAGGCAAAACTATTCGTTTTACAAGCAACGCGGCTATGCTCTGAACTATCACCAGATGAATTGATCTGCACTTTGGACGACGACGACAAAAAAGCGGGCATACAGATCCCACTCATTACTGACATGGTTGTCGACGGGTCACCGTCTATGAAACCGCCAGCCAGCCGTCCTGCATCCAGACCTCAATATGCACCGGACTATGACCCCGATACGAAAGACCTGTTTGATGATCAACCTGACCACATCGACCAGGTGCTCACCGATGAACTACGCCAGAATGCAGACGCTATGATTGAGGACCTGGTTCACGAATATTCATCCGAGATTGAGCAGCGCCTCCGCCAGGAATTAACGGCGCAGCTGTTGGGAATTCTCGACGACCTGGATCACCAGGAAAAAAACCAAAAACAGTAAGCGACATGAGCAAATATTCACCACAGGACATCGAACAATCCTGGTATGCCAAGTGGGAGGAAAACAACTACTTTGCACCTTCCGGTCACGGCGACCCATTCAGCATCGCCATCCCACCACCCAATGTCACCGGGACGCTGCACATGGGCCATGCGTTTCAACACAGCCTGGTTGATGCACTGATTCGCTACAAACGCATGCGGGGTTTCAACACGCTCTGGCAGATGGGTACGGATCACGCAGGTATCTCGACCCAGATGGTCGTCACGGAAAAACTGGCAGCCCAGGGCATCAAACCAATGGACCTTGGCAGAGACAAATTCGTCGACGAGATATGGGATTGGAAAGACAAGTCAGGCGACATTATCTCCCGTCAGCTACGCCGTCTCGGCGCTTCGCTCCACTGGGAAACAGAACGATTTACCATGGACGAAGGATTGTCCCGTGCCGTCCTCGAAGTATTCGTGCGTCTTTACGAAGAGGGTCTGATTTACCGAGGTAAACGCCTGGTCAACTGGGATCCGGTCCTAAAGACTTCGATTTCCGACCTTGAGGTTGTCTCAGAGGAAGAAGCAGGTCACCTCTGGCACTTCAGGTACCCCTTGGCCGATTCACCAGATGACTGCCTGGTGGTCGCGACAACGCGCCCGGAAACCATGCTCGGTGATACAGCAGTTGCAGTAAACCCCGACGACGAACGCTACCAGCACCTGATCGGCCAGGACATTCTTCTACCCCTGGTCAATCGCCGCATACCGATCATCGCGGATCACTATGTGGACAGGGAGTTCGGTTCAGGTTGCGTCAAGATCACACCCGCCCACGACTTTAACGACTACGATATTGGTCGCCGACACGATCTGGACATGATCAACATCCTCAATGAGGACGCCAGTCTCAACAACCAGGTACCGGAAAAATATCAGGGCATGGATCGTTACGATGCTCGAAAGGCAGTGCTGGAAGATCTGGATGCTGCTGGTCTGCTGGAGAAGACCGAAGATCACACATTAGCAGTGCCGCGGGGCGAACGTACCGGGGTGGTTATTGAGCCCTACCTGTCTGACCAGTGGTTCGTTGACATCAAACCACTGGCTGAGCCTGCGATCAAAGCCGTCGAAAAAGGCGAAATTGAATTCATACCCCAGAATGCAGAGAACATCTACTTCTCCTGGATGCGTAACATCGAGGACTGGTGTATCAGCCGACAACTCTGGTGGGGGCATCGCATCCCGGCCTGGTACGACGAAAACAAGAATATTTACGTTGGTCACAACGAAGCGGCCGTCAGAGACAAGTATGCTCTCGACCCTAACGTGGAGCTGCACCAGGATGACGACGTCCTCGACACCTGGTTTTCGTCTGCATTGTGGACCTTCTCCACCCTGGGTTGGCCTGATCAGACGCCAGAACTGGAAACCTTTCACTCAACCGACATCATGGTCACAGGGCATGACATCATCAGCCTGTGGGTCTCCAGAATGATCATGATGACCCTCAAGTTCATCGGCGAAGTGCCCTTCCGCAAGGTCTATATCCATGGCCTGGTTACAGATGCAGAAGGCCAGAAAATGTCCAAATCGAAGGGTAACGGCCTGGACCCTCTCGACATTGTCGACGGAATATCGCTCGAAGACCTGGTCAACAAGCGAACCAAAGATCTGATGCAGCCGAGAATGGCAGAAAGGATCACCAAAAATACCAAAAAGGAATATCCAGACGGCATCATGGCGTTTGGGACCGATCCCCTGCGCTTCACATTCTACGCTATTGCCTCACGCACCCGGACCGTCAAGTTTGACCTGAAGCGGGTAGAAGGCTATCGAAATTTCTGCAACAAGATCTGGAATGCAGCGAGCTTCGTCAATTCGCACCTGGAGGGCCATGACCAGGACCTCCTCTCCGACGATATAACCCTCACACAGGTCGATCGCTGGATTATCGCAGAACTCCAGAGCGTAACCAAAGCTGTCACCCTGGCCATGGAAACTTACCGTTTCGACCTTGCGGCCAAGTCTATCTACGAGTTTATCTGGGACGAATTCTGTGACTGGTACGTTGAGTTGAGCAAGCCGATCCTCAACGCGGACAATATAGATCCCGCGATCCGGCGGGGCACCCGGCAAACCCTGGCCAGAACAATGGAATCGATGCTCAGACTAACGCATCCTTTTCTGCCTTTCCTGACCGAAGAACTCTGGCAACAGTTACCGGGGATCATTCGCGGCAAGGGCCCCACGCTGATGTTGCAGCCCTATCCGGATGTGGACGAATCACTGATCGACGAGTCCGCCAAAGTCGACATCGGCTGGCTGAAAAAGGTAGTCTCTGGGATTCGTAATATCCGCGGAGAAATGGATATCTCTCCCGCACGACCGATACCGGTACTCTTTTTCAACGGTACCGAAACAGACAGGGAGCGGTTAACCCGCTTTTCAGATCTTCTGACATTTCTCCTCAGACCGGAATCAATAAGCTGGATCACAGACAGCAGCGAAAAGCCTGCCGCTGCCACCGCCCTGGTCGACCAGATGGAACTGTTAGTACCGATAGCGGGTCTCATCGACAAGGAAGCCGAACTATCTCGACTCGATAAAGAAATAGACCGGCGGCAAAAAGACCGACAGCGAGCAGAAGCCAAGATCAATAACCCCAACTTTGTTGAAAAAGCACCCGCTGAGGTTGTCAACAAAGAACGCGATAAACTCCTGGAAGTTGAGGCTGCCCTGGCAAAACTGGTAGAACAAAGGGCCAGCGTCGCCGACCTGTAGCCTCCAAAATAATTTGGACACCTGGCCCTGATTTGTTTTTTTATCGCAACTAAGCTCCAGTCATAGGGGCTAGGAAGTATAAAAAGAGAGGGAAGGTAGCCATGTCGGAGCGACATTCCGGAACCGTTAAGTGGTTCAACGACGCCAAGGGCTATGGATTTATTGAGCGAGAACAGGGCGATGATGTCTTTGTGCATTATCGATCGGTACGCGGCGAGGGCTTCAGAACCCTCAAGCAGGGTGCGAGAGTCGAGTTTAGTATTTCCGAAACAGATAAAGGTTTCCAGGCAGAAGACGTAGCTGAAATCTAAATTTCAGCTTACCGCCGGGAATTAGTGATCTATTTCGAGTATCACTTTCCCGACAGTCTGGTCAGAGGCCAGGAGACTATGGGCTTCTGCTGCGCGCGTGATAGGCAGCACGCTGTCGATCGTCACGCTGATTTCACCTGCCGCAAAATGCGGCCAAAGCTTTTGTTCCATGTGCTTCATGACTTCGGCCTTTTCCAGCAGCGGACGGGCACGCAACGTAGAACCTATGAGCCGAACGCGCTTCATCATCAGCGCCGCAAGATCCAGTTCCGCCCTGGCACCACCCATTAACCCAATCAGCACAAGCCGCCCGTTCAATCCCAGCAACTGCAGGTTATCCTGGAGGTACCCTGCACCAACCGGGTCAAGGATCACGTCCACACCGCCTGGCGCAAATGCCCTGGCTGCTTCAAGAAACGAACCATCATGGCGGTTGACTCCATGACTGGCTCCCATTTCGATACAGGTTTCACGCTTTTCCTGACTACCCACGGTGACAAAAGTTTCGATGCCATTGATCCTGCACATCTGAATACCCGCAGTACCCACTCCGCTGGCACCGGCATGAAGCACAACTTTTTCGCCAGGTTGCACCCCTGCCTCCATAAACAGGTTCAACCATGCAGTTGCGAACACCTCTGGTATCCCTGCAGCCTCCCTGAGCTCCATTCCGCCGGGAACCGGTAACACGCTGCCCTCGTCCACTGCTGCATATTCAGCATAGCCACCACCAGCCAGCAGCGCACAAACCTGATCGCCGGGGCTGAAGCGCTGGCACTGGTTGCCCACTGCCACCACTTCTCCCGCACATTCCAATCCCATTATCGGGCTCGCGCCTGGCGGTGGAGGGTACCCCCCGCCTCTCTGCACCAGGTCAGCACGATTGACGGCTGTCGCCGCGACCTTTATCAGCACCTCGTGGTCGGCAGGCTCCGGTTGTTCAAACTCATCCCAAACCAGGGATTGGTCACTGGCAATCTGTATCGCTTTCATTATTCACGCCGTCAGTAGTGTGGAGGTTTTTCGTCATCCGGCGGTGCCGGTTGACTTGCTTCGAGTTTCTGCAATTGCTGAACAAGCAGTTCGATCTTTCGTTCTGCCACCATGAGCTGTTGCTGCTGGTCAGCCACGGCATCATCCAGCTTCTGTATGACATCCTCCTGGAAGGCAATCTGTTCTTCGAGCCGCAATATCCGTTCTTCAGACATCAGTATCTCATTCTGACCTTGACGCCCTGTTCGCTCAGCCAGGCCTTGAGCCCACTCACGGTATAATCACCGTAGTGCACCATTGAAGCAATCAGGGCAGCGTCCGCTTTACCCTCGGTCAGCACCTCCATCAGGTGTTCCGGTTTCCCTGCCCCACCTGACGCAATGACCGGGATGGAAACAGCTTCAGCAATCATCCGTGTCAGGTTGATTTCATAACCTTCACGCGTACCATCGGCGTCAATGGAGTTAACGACGAGTTCCCCAGCGCCCAGTTCTTCTCCCCGGAGAGCCCACTCCAGCGCATCAATTCCCATGGGTGTCCGCCCACCGTTGATCACCACTTCATAACCGCTGGGGAAATCCCTGGATGCCTCAACCTTGAGAAGGTCCATGGAAAGCACAGTGTTCTGGTTACCAATCGCGTGAGCACACTCGGCAATCAGGTCAGGACGCTGCACCGCTGCAGAATTAACATTAATCTTCTCCGCACCGGCCCAGAGAAGGCGATTGGCGTCATCCACCGTTCTAACCCCTCCACCAACGGAAAATGGGATGTAGATCTGCCGCGCGACCTGCTCAACCACGTCCAACATGATATCCCGGGCATCGCTGGACGCAGTAATGTCATAAAACACCAACTCGTCCAGGCCATCGTCATAGTATTCCTGTGCTTTTTTCACAGGATCCCCGATGTCCTGGGTATCGACAAACTTAACGCTCTTGGCCAGCTTACCGTTTCGTACGTCAAGACAGGCAATAATCCGTTTACTCAGCATGGCGACCACTCCGCAAACGCCGCCAGCATCTTGAGACCAAGTTCACCACTCTTCTCGAGATGGAACTGAGTCGCGAACAGATTGTCTTTGCCGACTATCGAACAGAATGTCCGGTCGCCGTAGGTGGTGCTGCCGAGCACATGCTCCTCATGTCTTGCTTTAGCGAAGTAGCTGTGGACGAAGTAGAACTCATCGCCTGACGTCAGGGATTCAGTGATCGGATGAGAGACGCCAAATGCGACTTCGTTCCACCCGATATGCGGAACCTTGTAGGAATTGTCATTGAACTCGAAGCGTTCACAGGCCCCTTCAATCAGGCCAAGACAGGGTTTGTTACCCTCCTCCGTGTGCTCAAGCAGAATCTGCAGACCAAGACAGATTCCCAGCAGCGGCCGACCGGTCTGATGGAAACACCTGATCGCCTCATCAAGACCCCGTGCGCTGAGCGTGTCTACGGCACTGACAGCAGAACCCACTCCCGGGAAAATCAATCGATCCGCACTCGCGACCTTCTCCGGGTCCGCTGTTATCTCCGCCTTCATGTTCACCCGCTCGCAGGCGCGCTGAACACTGCGGACATTTCCGGCATCATAGTCGACAATGACTGGCATAGCGGGCTCCTGCTGAAGAGCGCGCATTATAGGCGATGCGCAGGATTTGTCACTCGATGGGTAACCCCTTGCTCATTCTTGTCGCCACGCCCCCGCTGACGACACAACGCTCTTGAGCCTGTCACACCCGACCTAATATACTGCGGCTCTGCAGGGTTGCAGGGTTCGGGCCAGGGACGGCCCCCCAACTCGCCACCCTATAATCTGGGGACTCTCGCTGGTCTCGCGCACCGATATAGGTGTTCAAGATAGGCATTAAAAAGGTATTAAAGATAGGCGTTCAAGTCCTTTCAGGGCTCCATGCGGATTGATCGACCTTGATCTGTATCACTAGTGTGCTACAGTTGGCCGATGCGTATTCAGATTAATCCAGAGTCTTCGACACCCG
>CAXPUI010000279.1:0-3723 GCA_964220205.1 Candidatus Allofontibacter communis
GCCGGATTCTCACGTTTTCTCGAGAATGCCATCGCTTGGGTAGCCTCTGAGGAGGCCAGAAGCTGGGTGCAATCGACCGCAAATTGAACAAATAACAGGAACAAACAATCACTGTAACTTAGGAGAATAAAATGGCGACAGTCATGATAGTCGGTGCAACCAGGGGGATAGGCCTCGAACTGGTCAGGCAGTATGCGGCCCAGGGAGATAATGTCATCGCTTGTGCGAGAGATACGGAAGCGGCAGCCTTGCTGGATACCGAAGCGGCGAACCACACCAATATTCGTATTGAACAACTTGATGTTGCGCAACCAGATTCGATTAACGCCGCTGCCGAGCGGGTTGGCAGTGAAGCTATAGATACCGTTATTGTGGTAGCGGGTGTCGTTGGGGGTATGCATCAGACTATCGATGATTTTGATATGGACGCCTGGCACGAGGCGCTTAATACCAATACCATCGGGCCGATACTTGTCGCCAGAGCCTTCAAGGCAAATCTTGTTGCTTCAGGAGCCGGCAATCTGATGATTCTGTCCAGTCAGTTAGCCGCGTCGACCTGGCCATTTGGTGGGATGTATATTTACTCAACAACCAAGGCGGCGGTTGGAAAAGCCGCAAAGATTCTTTCCATTGACTGGAAAGATGAGCCGATCATCGTGTCTGTGATGCACCCTGGGTATGTGCAGACTGATATGGGTGGGCCGAACGCCGAGATAACACCGGAAGAAAGTGCTTCCGGCATCAGGAACGTGATTGCCGGTCTGACGCCTGAAGACTCAGGTAACTTCTACAAGTGGAATGGGGACATCCATCCCTGGTAGTTAACCCAGGCTCACCGGCAGTCGCCAGCAGGCATGCATTTCTCCGATGGAGAGCGAGTTGATCGTGGGTTGCGCACTGGCTGCCAGTCGGATGTTATTTGCTTCGGTTCTCAGCACCATTGAGGCAGCGACCGCAGCATCCCTGGTAATGGCGTAACGGGACCGAGGCCTGTCTTCCGGTATTGCCGGCTGCTTTGATGGTTTGCCAAGTCCGAATGTAATGCCGCTGGCGAGCCCGTCGGCTCGATAATGACCCCTGGGTTCTCGCTGGCAGAGGTCCTTGCGATCGACGATAAAACGATCCGGCTCACTGAAGGTCCTGGGATCCCGATTTGCAGCCGCTGCTGAGCACAATAGTCTGGCTCCCTCGGGAATCAGTCGGCCAAATCGCTCAACCTCGTGCCTGGCAAATCGCGGCGCCGTCAACACAGGCGTCGAGTGTCGCAAAGCCTCAAGCCAGGCGAGTTTCATCAGCCTGAGGTCAGAGCAGGCCTTCGAGTATTCTTCGGGGTGTGTCAGGAGTAGAAACCAGAGATTAGCGAGGCCGCCGTGCAAGGTCTCGTGATCACCTTCAAGCAACGTCAGGGTGACGTCACGGGCTGTGAGTTCCTCGCCCTTGATGGTGAGCATCGCTGAAACCAGGTCGTCCCCAGGATCAGTCCTGCGGGTGGCGATCAGTTCACTGAAGTAATTGTCCAGTTCATTGATGGCTTGGCTGCCCGCCTGCCTGAGTGACGGCACCCAGGAGACCCCCCGCTGCATTCGCCAGTAGCAGTCCGTGAACCAGGGGAGGTCAGCTTCAGGGAGGCCCAGCTGTGCCGAGACTAGCTCAACGGCCAGAGGCGCAGCGAAATCGGCTGTCAGGTCGGGCTCATCTCTATTAACCATGTTACGAACCAGTCTCTGGCTGAGCATGACGGTCTGCTGGTCGAAAACTCGTTCTTCAACTTCGACCAGTGCCTGTTCTTCACGCAGGTTATTACCAGTGGCTTCGATACCGTAGGACCAGGCTTTGCTGCGACTTTCAAAATTAGCGTCGTCAGCGAATATGGAAGTCACATCATCGTAACGAGTGATCCAGTAACTGTTTGATGACCAGTCGCGATAGCATGGATAGTTCTCTCTCAGGACTTCCAGGAGTGGGTAGGGGTTGGATTGGTAGGCGGCGGATGTCAGTTGTCGAGGCTTGATCTTCTCGGTGCTTTCCCCGATCCGTTCACGCTGGTATACCTCATAGGTTCGATAAGCTGATGTATCCGCTGTGCGTCGAGTAATGACTACCCCGTTTTTACCAACCGTAGGGTTCATGCCGAGATGTCGAATTCCAGCCAGAGCTCCCTGACAGAGACGATTCCCATCGGAGCAGGTTTTCTGCCGTCAATGTCACGAGGCATTCGATCCTCAAGGATCCTGGGGTTATTCATCTTCTGGAGAAGTATCTTTGATCCGACGATAGCTTCCTGGTGGGAAATCCAGGCGCCAGGGCAAAGATGAGGCCCGACACCAAAGGCCATATGACTACAGCGTCATTCTTTCTGGTAGCCGCTGCGCAGAAGTTTGCCGCTGTAAAGGTCCTCGCGAAAAATGTTGAAGCGTTCGGGCTCCTGGAAGATGCGCTCATCGTGGTTTGCGGAGAAGTCGACCATCTGCATCAGTGAACCGGCTGGTACGCTGACACCATGCATCTCGATATCGAAAGTATTGTGGCGGGGTTGGCCACCAATTGATGAAGAGTGTCGAAGAGTCTCGTGAAATGCGTTGTCCCAGAGTTGTTCATCCTGCTGGACTGCGAGGAACTGGTCTGGGTGACGGAGCAGCAATGTCCACATGTTGAGGATGGCTCCCCTGGTAGTTTCACCACCGCCACCGACGATAAGGGCAATGTTCGAAGTTATCTCCTCGGTTGAGAGGAAATCGCCATCTACTTTGGTTTCGCAAAGCTTGCTGATGATGTCCTTGGCGATAGGATTGCCTGCTTTATCGTAAAGATAAGTTGGCGAATGCCGGCGTTCTTCGACAATGCCATGGATGTAATCCTCTAGGTCCTGCCTTGCTGTGACGCCAATGTGATGAGTGGCTGAACCGCCAAGGCCGCTCATCATCGAGTTATACCAATAATAGAACTGTGATTGGGCTTCTTCGGGGAAACCGAGCACCTCACAGACAACCCGAATAGGAAATTCATTCGCGAAAGCTTGGCCAAGTTCGACGATCCGTTTGTCCTCGACATCGCTGACGTAGCCTGCTTCGCTGGCAGAGAGCCTGGCCCAGTCATCGATCATTTTTTCTGCGAGCCGCTCGATTGCCGGTATTCTGTTCTGCAGAGAGCGGCCTACCAGATGTTGGCCATACAGGTTGCGACGACGTCGATGTTCGACGCCCGACAATTCCAGCTGAGTGTTGCCCAGCACGCCACTGGAAGAACCTTTGGGAATCGTATTGAAGCCTTCGTCGTCAAAATAGCATGCAGTGATGTCGTCGTATCGAGTTACCCAGTAGCAATTGTGCAACGTATCATGGAAGACCGGGTAGTGGTCTCTCAGGATTCGGTAATAGGGGTAGGGGTTTCGGAAGAACTCGGCTGAATCCAGTATTCGGGGATCGAACAGTGGACGCCCCTCTGCGTCCGTGCCCATGTCGAAAGCTTGTCCTTCCGGCATGAGTGGAAAATCACTTTCTTCCACATCATTATTGTCGGCGAGTTGTCTGAAGAACTGCATTGTCAAAGATCCCTCGGACCATAAAATTCCCGTTGGGGCCAGAGGAAGTCGATGCGGGTGCGGTGAATTTTCCACTTGCCGAACACTTTTTTGTAGACGTCGTCATAGATTCCGTACAGGATTATCGGGTCCTCTGCACCTGCAGCCGTTCGGAGGTCGTGGAGATACCAGCGTCCATTGGC
>CAXPUI010000280.1:0-16002 GCA_964220205.1 Candidatus Allofontibacter communis
GTAGCTCTCTGAAAACTGTCTACCGATCATGCCACCCATCTCGTAGGGCAGCATGCCCTGCAGAATACTGGTCTCGACTAACTGACCTCTGCCGGACTTCAATTGTTCCAATCTCGCTGCAAGAATACCGCTGACAGCCGCCTGGGTCGCCACATGGACCCCAACCTGAAGTGCTGAAAAAACGGGCCCCTCTCTATCAGCCAGCCCCTGACACAACATCATTCGACCCGCATAGGCCGCAACGACATGTTCGTAGCCAGGCAAATCCGCCAACGCGCCCTGTTGTCCGAAACCCGACACATGGCAGTAAATCAGGTGATCAAAATCAGCGAGCAGAGCGTCAGCATCGAGGTCCCAGCGCTTCAGGACACCCGGACGCCAGTTCGTCAAAACCACATCCGCGCAGGCGACCAACTCACGCAGGGTATCCCTGCTATTCTGCTCATTGAGATCAAGGACAAGGTCCTGTTTACCTCGAGCCCACATCGGAGCCGCATTAAGGCTATCAAGAGGACGGTCCCGCGGCGGCAGAATACGCAGGACTTCTGCTCCGAAGTCTGCAAGGATCATCCCTGCCATACCTGTGACAGGACCGGTACCCCACTCAATCACCCTGAGGCCGGACAACGCTTCAGGCATGATCCAATCTCGTCAGGTAACGACTTTCCAGGTCCTCTCGATTCACGTATGTGCCAGCCATCTTCCGCTTACCGCTGTATGCTGTACGCCCATGTAACACCCTCCAGTTGTCGAATACCAGGGCTTCCCCCGCAGCAAGAGTATAACGCCACTGATTGGCGCGGTCGTTAAACTGCCTGTCGACGACTCGTATTCCCTGATACAGTCGCCGCATTTCATCATCGGGCAATCGCATGATGTCCCGATCATAGTTATTGAAACAGACCTGACAGACCTGCCCCTCTTTCATTCGAAACACCGGGTGATCGGCTCTGAGCAAGACACCGTCACCCTTGTATATGCCCGTGATCGGGATCTCACACAGATCCTGGAAGACGTCCGGGTGATCATGGCTCAATGCGGCAGCAACGTGGTAACCATCAACCAGGATAGACTCTGCACCCGACGCTTCATTCTCGACACAAAGCAGTATCTGTATACCCGGCGGGTCAAAGCTGAATGTCCCATCGGTATGGGGACGCAGCCCCTCGGTGGAGTACGCCGAATCATCCCTCGCAGCGTCGGCCTCAAAGGACCAGACACCACCAAAAATGGTCTGCCTGACGTAACCGAGAGCTTCGGCAATTTCAGTGACCGCGGCAGGTTCCTGCGGACAGTCTGAAACAATGGTCATGCCATAACGCCGGATCGACTCGAGCAGCAAATCCTGTCGATCGCTCAGCGTCGAAAAATCCATCCTGGGGGCTGCCAGATCCGCCCTCCAGGTCTCAACAACGCCGCGCCCGGATGGACGATCAGTTCCGTAATGATGCAGGAAACTTAGCGGGTAACTGACCTCATCGGGCATATCAGGCCACTTGATGCAGACGTCTGTATTCTGCAGATGCGTCCATTCAGGTTGGATCCCCGGATCCAGGTCGGCGGGGTACACACGGCGCTGGTGGCTCCTGGCATCGAAGCTCTCGGCATCCCGGGCATTGTCACGCAACCAGATAAAACTGAAGCGGGACATCTCACCGGACCGCCAAAACAACCGAAGCTCGTGGTCAACTTCCAGCCTTTCCAAGCGGTCTTTCTTGAACTCGTCCGTCAATGAATCTCTCAGCCTGCGTCTCTACGTTGCAACGCCATCCGGCGAGCCGCGATCTGTGCCCGCCTGTCGGCGGATGAAATATACCTCGTATCTGCCGGCAGATGTTGCTCAATTTCCGCCAGCGGAACTTTCCACGCGCGGGGCGACTGGGCTTCGGGCAGATCACCAGTCAGCCCCTGCCAGCGCATCATAATCAGCCCGGACTCATGCGCCTCCGTGTCCAGCCAGTTGTAGATACCCGGATCCTTCCCTGACACGACAAAATAATAACTGCCATCTGACGCGACCTCCGCCTGGTCCAGGGTCAGTGATGATGTCCGGGTTTCATAGTCGAGGCTGACGAACCAGCGATTGCCCAGCTCAATGCCCTGGTAGCTGGCATTACTTCGATGACTTCGAATGATCAGGGCCTCATCATCTTCAAGCTGCCAGCTGCCAAACGACCACCACTGACCCACCAGACCGCCCTGGGCGCGGGTCGGTGCCGTCATAGCATTTCGCTGCCTGGCAAGCCACGCACGTTCAGCCAATTGCAACCAGCTGGCCGTGCGGTCATACATATGTACGGCAACCTCGCGTAGCCTGAATGCCATTTCTTCGGGGGTGAGAACGGGCTTCGGCAGACCTTCATTCCTGGCCTTCTCGATGGTGAGATAACCTTTGTGTTCAGCCTGCCAGTCGCTGAAGGTCATTCGAGCCATCAGTGTTTCCGCTCCTGGACCGTTAGCCAGCCAGTTTCGACCATCGCCCGGGTCTTCCCTGCTGACCAGAATTTCAAAGGTACCATCATCCTCTATCTGCATATCCCAGGCATTCAGGACACTGACATTGGTGCTGGAGCCCGCATCCCTGACACCCGGCTGACCGACAACCAGTTGAAAAATCAGGTTTCGACTGGAACCCCGCTGCCCCCTGATAACGTAGTCCTCATCATCCCGGATTCTGGCGAAGTAATAGTTGTTGTCCGGATTATCTAGGCCGCTCTTGGCACTCCAGTCGGTCGCACGAATAAACCTGGGATGATCGAGGTCAGTCAGCGCTGCTGTACGGATCGACCCCACTGTCGCATAGAGTACACTCCGATAGGCCTCCGCTCGCATTTGCGGATCTGCAAACAGGGGATGGGCCTGCATTAACGCCAGGGTGTCGCGCTGGCCCCGCTGGAATTCCTCAAAAGCGGCAACCAGATCACCCTCCGACTGGCTGATAAATCGAGGGGCCGGTGCACTCAATCGCCCCAGGAAAAAGGCGGCGACCGCGACAACAGTCACCAGAATTGTCACCAGGAATGCTTTTTTCATGACGGCTTCACCTATTCATTAAAAAATAGTAGTCTAATATGCGAATAAAGATAGTTTAAACGCTCAAAACTTTCTTTTTGCACATTATTTAAAGACATTTCGACTATGCCTGTTCTCAGTATCGAAGAAGAATTCGCCCTCAAGGAAACAGTGATCGACGGACGACCATGCCGGGATTTCGCTGAAAATTACCAGTGCCTCACCCAGCTTTATCATTGCTTCAGTGATTTCCCTGATAATGAGCTGGTTGTCTACGAGGGCGAACGGTTGACCTACCAGGACGCGGCCCGTCTCGCTGCGGGGTTGGCGGTCAATCTTACCAGTCTGCACGACATCGAACCGGGAGACCGGGTGGCACTGGCCTTACCCAATTCTTCCGACTGGATCATTGCCTTCATCGCTATTACCAGCATCGGCGCCACCCCGGCACTGATCAATGCAAGATCCTCAGAGGAGGAACTTGAACACTGTATCAGTACAACCCATTGCGTTTTTGCGTTCAGCGATCGTCCGCTACCGGTCGATATTCCCGCCATCGGAAGCCGTGAGACCTGGGGTGAACTGGCTCAGGACGCCACCCTCTCAATGACCATACGCGAGGGTGGTGACGAAGCGCTGTTAATGTTTACCAGCGGCACCACCGGCAAACCGAAAGCCGCGATTCTGACGCACCAGGGGCTCATGTCCTCTCTCAAGACCATCGCTTTTTCAAGCGCTGTCATCGCCAGCCAGATGGCCGAACAATACGGGGTCGACTACGAGACGATCGTCACCATGCGCCCCCCGCCTGTAACCCTGTTGATGTTTCCACTCTTCCATGTCAGTGGCTGCCATGCAACGCTGCTGAGCGCCTTCCGCCAGGGAGGCAAGCTGGTTCTGATGAAGCGCTGGGACGCTGAAGGGGCTCTGCGACTGATGGCTGACGAGAAAGTCACCGGATTCCCCGGCGTGCCCACCATGCACTGGGACATTCTCCGACTGAAAAATTTCCAGGACTATGACCTGTCCAGTCTGACCAGCCTGTCGATCGCCGGCCAGGCAACAACCCCGGTACTGCTGGAGGCTGTAAGGGAGGCCTTTCCCAGTGCGGTGCTTGGCACTGGCTACGGCATGACCGAATGCAACGGGACCGTCACGCTGACGATCGGCGATTCCTACGTCAACAATCCGAGATCTGTCGGCAAACTGGTAGCCACATCCGAAGGGGAGATAAGGGACGACGATGGTAATGTAATGGGCACCGGAGAAGTCGGGGAACTGCACGTCAGAAGCCCTTCACTCATGGCCGGCTATGCCAACGCTGACAACTCATCGGTATTCGATGCTAATGGGTGGCTTGCGACCGGCGACGTCGGCTACTTCGACGAGGAAGACAATCTTTACATCGTCGACCGCAAAACCGATATGGTCATTTCCGGTGGCGAAAACATCTATTGTGCCGAGGTAGAACAGGCATTCGACCGTCATGAGGCTGTTGATGAGTGTGCCGCGTATGGCGAGGAAGATGAAAGACTCGGCGAGCGCCTGGTGATTGTCGTGAAACCCCTGGCTGAGGTTTCCCGGGAAGAACTGCTCGAGCATTGCGGAACCCTCATCGCCCGCTACAAAGTACCTCGAGATATCTACTTTTCGAAGGATCCATTACCGAGAAACGCTTCGGGCAAGGTGATCAAACCGAGGCTGAAAGAGACCTTTTCTCCCTGACACTTCACGGAAGACCATCTCCCAGCAACATTTCAGCCGTCAGTGAGCCCCAGCGCCAGCCCACCATCAACTTCCAGTACCGTGCCGGTTACCCATTCGGCCATCAGAAAGTAGCTGATAGCTTCTGCCACTTCGTCTACTTCACCGATTCGACCGAGGGCATGCAGATCGGCCATCCCCTGCAAACGAGCAAGAGCACTTTCATCATCCAGCAATCCCGCGCGCTGGTTGAGTTCGGTGAACACGGCGCCCGGGGCCACACAATTTACCCGGATACTTTTTGTCCCCAGTTCCGCTGCCAGTGATCGAGTCAACGCCTCGATCGCCCCCTTGGTCGCCGCGTAGGGCGAGACGCCCGGGAAAGCCCGGCGATTGTGAATGGAACCGAGAAAGACAATCGCTCCTCCCGTCAGCGCAAGCGCATCTTCACAGAGCGCCGCCAACATCATCCCCGCCACGACATTACTGTGGAATAGCTTGAGCAGCTCCTCTTCCTGCAATGTCTCCAGGGCACCCCTGTACATGTTGCCCGCATTATTGACCAGTCCATGCAGGCCATCCCCATGAGCCATTGCCGCCTGTACGATCCGTTCACGATCCCCGGCCGAGGTCACATCACCAGGTACCGCGTGGCATCCGGCACCGAGCGATTCTGCAACCCGGACCAGCCTGTCCTCGCGCCGACCACAAATAGTTACCCGCGCTCCCCGCTCGACGAGGTAACGTGCAGTCCCTTCGCCGATCCCGGAACCACCGCCTGTTACGAGGACCGACATGTGTTCAAGTGATTTCAAGCTCAATCCCTCGGCAAATGCATGAGAACACTGTTGATTACCCCGCCATCAACAGCAAGCGTTTCTCCGGAGATATAGTCCGCATCGCCAGAAGCCAGAAACAGCACTGCCTTAACAACATCTTCCTCCGAGCCCAGCCTGCCTACGGGTACCGCCGATGAGCGCCGCTCCCTGACCTCAGGATCTTCGTAAAAAGGTGCAGACATCCCTGCGTCTATAAAGCCCGGCGCAACTGCGTTCACTCGAATCCCATAAGCCCCCCACTCCAGCGACATATGCTGGGTAAGTGCAATAACACCACCTTTCGCTGCTGCATATGCCCCGCTGTTTGGGCTGGGATGCATGCCGACAATCGATGCGATGTTAACGATGCTGCCACCACCCTGGTCACGCATGATTCGAGCGGCGGCCTGCGCAGCGACAAACACCGCGTTAAGGTTCGTCTCGATAACAAGGCGAAAGTCATCCGGCTCATGGTCTATAAGTGGGCCGGTCCGGAGAATACCGGCATTGTTGACCAGCACATCAATCTCACCGAACTGCTCGAACTGCTGCGCGATCAGCTCCGCGTTGGTCACGTAACAGACCAGGGCCTCCCCGTGACTGAGTTCAGCCGCGGTTGTTTCGGCAGGTTCCCGGGCAATATCAAGAACACCGACGCGATAACCGGCCAGATCGGCCCCTTGTGCAACAGCGCGACCGAGACCATTAGCCGCGCCTGTCACAATCATGGATTTCATACTCGAGCCTCCAGGGTGATGGGATAAACACTGAAATTGTTGCGCGTGGTGCCGGGGTCCGGTTCCGGTGGCGAGTCGGCGATCCACCTCGCTCCCGATTTAAGGAGAGCTTCGAGCATCAGCCCGACTATGCCCATCTGGAACTCGGGCCCGCTGCCCGCCTGCTTCGGGACGACCCCGCCATCGAGGTCACGCCCCAGGCAGGCGTGGATGCCATGACCAAAGGAAAGGCCGTAGGGCCGCAGTGATGGCGGCAGCGGCCGTTCCGGGATGAACTCATCCGCATCGGCACCAAACAGCGACGGATCTCGCTTGGCCTTCTCGAGATTGACGGTTACCCGATCTCCAGCGGCTAACGCGCGCCCGCCAACTTCCACGGGTTGACTGGCACGCCGTAAAGAAACCGGTGACGCAGGATGCAATCTGAGCGATTCGTGGACACACCTCTGCAGCAGCGCCCGGTCATTTAACAGGAGCGTGCGGCGCTCATCTGAGCGCTGACACCAGATCAGGATTTCATGCATCGCATGGACTGTTGAATTGGCTGTACTGTGAGCTCCAGCCTGCAGATAGAAAGCAATCTCACGCAGCAGCACATCAGCGGGAAGAGAAGAGTCCGACTGGAGATGGGCACTGAGCACATCATTAGGCAGTTCGGCACCGGTTTCGAGAATCTCACGGCGGCGCTGGATCGCGGGACACAGAAATTTCGTTTGCAGCAACTGGAGGCTGGCAAGAGCCTCGCGGTTTATCGCTTCACGATCCAGGGTTGAGTGCTCTATTGTCGCCGCTGCGCTGAACGCCTTGATAAGCTTCAGCAGCAGATCCGTTTCTGTGACCGAGTCACCCTGACGATCGATGCCTGCAAAGTCTGCGGTCAGGTTCATGACGACCCGATACACCATTTCAACCAGATCTATCTGGCCTGCCTCATTGGCGCGCTGCAGAAGGGGCGTGAAAACCCGCGGAAAAACCTGTCGCTCATAATCGCGCAACAAGTATCGATCGAAGACCCGGTACTCAACCTGCCGTCGCTGGAGATGCTCATCCCCTTCCAGCGTGAGCAGGACGTCAGCCATGATCACAGGACTTTTTTCGTAAAGAGCCTGTACCAAAAGCGGGTGTCTTAAGACCTCAACCGCTGTCTTGTAGTCAGTCACTTCCAGCATCAGCGGCGAAAACACACCGGATATCTTAACCAGGTCTCCCGATCAATGGAGCGGTCGAGTTCCGGCTGCTGTTCCGGATGATTCTGAACACCCGCCTCAAGCAGGGCATGAGCAATCCACGCCACAGTCCCGTACTGGTGGGATTCATCAGGCGTACTTCCTGTCCTGACAAGGTTGCCTGCAGCCAGATTCTTGCCGAGACAGGCATGTGTCCCGATACCAAAGGTGATCCCGGTTTCAGGAACGCCAGCCGTGATAACTCTCCCGGGATTAAAGTCAGCTGCATCAGCCCCAAAAATCGTCTCATCCCTGTTCGCCTGACGGAGGTTAACGATAACGATATCGCCGGCCCGGGCACTCTGACCATCAGGCAATGCCATAACAGACAGGCAACGACGTTTTGATACCGGACTGGAGGGATGGAGGCGAAAGCTTTCATGGATGAAGCGTTGCGTCATGGCCCGATCAGCGATCAGCTGCTCCCTCGCCCCTTCATGCGCTTCACACCAGCTGAGCAGATGGTGCATGGCATGCCCCAGTGAATGTACCGACGTGTGAGCACCCGCCAGAAAGTAAAATGCGGTTTCACGAACCACCATGTCGCGAACAAGATTAAGCTTGTCCTCATCCGCCAGCAGCACCGTCAATACGTCCATCGGCAACTGGTCTTCATCCAGGTCACCATTCCTGACCTGTGCTATCAGTCTCTGCCGCCTTGCTGCCGATGGCGTAAAGAAGCGCCGGTCAAACTCCTCCAGAGTGTCCCTGACTGCCTGGGACTTCGCCTCGAGATCCTTGTCTCTCGACTGACCAAGCGTTGCCGCGACACCAAACATCCGCAGCATCGCCACCATATCGTCGAATTCTTCCCGGGTATTCTGCTGGGGATCAATGCCCGCGAATTTCAAAGCGAGGAAGACCATGAAATGATAACCCAGGTCAACAATGTCCTCTGTTTCGACGTCAATGGTCGACATGACATCGTCAAACACCGTCGGAATAATCTCGTGTTCAAAGTGACGGAAAAAGTGACGTCGGAAAACCCGCATTTCAGCGTTTCGCCTCAGGCGGTGCTCTTCTCCATGCAGCGTCACCAACACGCGATCCATCAGAATTGCACCCTCGTCATAGAGGGCCTGTTTCAGGTCGGGCAACTTCAGCGCCTGTTCGCAATCACGGTAAGCCGTCAACTCCAGGACGGTCATTTGACGTCTTTCCGATGGAGAATCTGATTGCCATAGTGGGTAACCCGCCAGCCTGGCGGATCATCTCTAGGACCAGGCTCCGGTAAATCGAGTAATGTTCCATCAAGAATAATGCGCTCAATGTTGCCGGGTTCAGCCAGCAGCGTGACATCCCGATCAACGTCCCCGCGGACCACGATCACGTCTGCCAACAGCCCCTCGGTCAGCGCCCCTGTCTCACCATACAGGCGAAGCCCCCGCGCCGCCTCCGAAGTCGCTGCCCTGATCGCTTCGATCGTTGAGAATCCCAATTCCCGGACAAAGACCTCGAGTTCGCGATAGTGCCATTCACCGTAAGGTGTCAGTGAAAACCCGCTTTCAGTACCACACAACAGCGGTACGCCAGCCTCATGGGCTCTTCTCAACATCACTGCACTGTCTCTGATTTCCTTTCTGAAGAGTTCCTGTAGTTCCGGGGACGCCTGGATATTTGAACCATAGTCCGCAAGATTGGCCTGAAACGTGAATGTCGGCACAATCGGCACCTGTTTCTCAACAACCGCTGCCAGTGCATCCTCGTCCATGTGCGTAGCGTGCAGAATCATGTCGAAACCGGCGATCGCACTGTCGCGTACACTGGTCGCACCGCGACAATGTCCGACGACGGGCACACCAAGTTCGTGAGCAGTATCAGTGACCAGCTGAAGCTCAGCCAGACTCCAGACCTGCTGTTCGCCAACAATTTTCTGCCTGGGGGTCAGTCCGGTGACATGGACCTTGATCCAGTCAACGCCTCGCTTTATCTGACGGCGTACCTCACGGACGATATCGTCGCGATTGCCCACCACTTTACCGTATCCGATTAGCCCCTCTTCAGGAATCAGGCGTCCCGCTGTACCACCTGCCGCTGTCAACAGTGCATTACCGCCCGTCGCCATCCGGGGTCCTGGAACTATCCCTGCCTCAATTGCATCGCGCAGATCAACGCCCACCTCAAACAGGCTGTCAGCATCAAGAAACCCGGTGACGCCAGCCCGAAGCAACTTGACGACGTTAGCCGCGGCAATGATGGCAGCAAGACCTTCACGATTCCGATGAAAGAAAAGCTCATCATTGGAGCTGGGTTCATCAAAACTGATATGACAATGGGTATCGATAAGCCCGGGCATCACGGTGCAGCCCGCAGCATCAATCACCCGGGTATTTTCTGCTGTCTCCAGGTTTTCGCCGACCTGTGCAATCCGGTTACCGGTAATCAGCAGGTCGCAAATACGCGGCTCATTGCCGAGACCATCAATAACGCGTCCCGATCTGATCAGTATGCTATCCGACATCATTCAGGACTTCAGTGTGAAACCGTGCCGGTCCAGCGGAAACTGGCGAACCCGCCGACCCGTAGCCGCAAACAAAGCGTTCGCAAGCGCCGGTGCTGCTGGTGTCGTTGCCTGTTCCCCCACACCCGTCGGCGCTTCCTGGCTGCTCAGGATATGGACTTCAACATCAGGCATCTGGTTGATTCGCAGCGGACGATAATCATGGAAGTTACTCTGCACCACAGCGCCTTGCTCGATATCGATAGCACCGTAGGCTGCCGCATTTAATCCAAGCATAATCCCCCCCTGGATCTGCGATTCGATACCGAGCGGATTGACAGCAAAGCCGCAATCCACGACACAGACAATACGGTCGATAGTATATACACCACCTTCCGCTACCGTCACTTCCACCACCTGCGCAATGGGCGACACCGAGTAGATTCTTGAGGCGACTCCGCGTCCCCTGCCCTCCTCCAGGGGCTCCTGCCAGCCTGATAAACGCTTGACGGTTTGCAGAACCCGATGCATCCGAGGATGCTCACGAGTCAAGTACAGACGAAGATCAAGCGGGTCTTTGCCTCCATGATGTGCAAGCTCATCAAGAAAACACTCATAGGCTATCCCGGTGTGACTGTGTCCAACCGAACGCCATTCCTGCGGCACGACACCAACCTTGGGCGGGTTATGGCTCTCTACTCGATGATGCGGTATCTGGTAGGACGTCCCGTACGGAAAAACGCCAAAGGGCTCCTGCAGGCAACCGTCCAGGGAATAGATGTCCATGCCTCTCACCATGTACGCTGGGTCATGCTTGGTATGCTGCATGATCGACTGACCAACGACTGTCTGATGCCAGGCCAGTGGATAGCCGGCACTATCTAATGCCCCCCTGAGCCGATGAACAAACAACGGACGATAGTGGCCGCCCCTGATATCCTCTTCCCTGGACCAGATGATCTGGACTGGCCGGCCTTCGCCCTGAGCTGCCTGGACTGCGTCGGTCACATAGTCCGCTGACTTGCTGGCTCGACGACCGAAACTACCGCCCATCAACGTTCGATTGATTGTCACCGAGCTCTCCGGCAATCCCAACAACCTGGCGACCACCGTTCTGTCATTGCTCTGGTATTGCGTACCTGTCCAGACTTCACAGCGATCCGCTTCGACAACAGCAGTACAGTTCATCGGCTCCATCGTCGCGTGAGCCAGGTACGGCATTTCGTAAACCGCCTCATAGGACTGTCCACTCTCTGCCAATACTCGCCTGGCATCACCAATGTCTTCCGCAACCATCCCAGGCTGCTGACTCATCGCCCGGTATTCGTTGACAAAGTCAGCCGTCGACAGGCGGTCCAGCTGGCGATTGTCCCAGTTAACGTTAACCAGGTCCGCCGCTTGCCTCGCAGTCCAGTAGTCTTTTGCCAGGACTACTACGCCTGCATCGATTGCCTTGACCTTAACAACACCGGGCAGCTGTCGAGCAGCACCCGCTTCAAAACTGATCACACGGGCACCGTAGACAGGCGGTCGCTGAACAACCCCATAGAGCATGCCGGGCAACCTGACATCGATACCATAGATGGCGGAACCATCGAGCTTTTCCCTGGCCTCGATACGTCGCGTCGGCTTGCCGAGGATTCGATAATCAGCCGCATCCTTCAGGGTGACGTCAGCGGGCGGACTCAGGTTCAGGGCTCGAATCACCGGGATCAGGTCACCATAGGCTATACGACGGCCATCATCGCCATATACATGGCTGGCAGCAGTACTCAGCCGACTGACATCAGTCGCCCAATGCCTGGCTGCCGCTTCCAGGAGAAGCGACCGGGTCCTTGCACCCGCAAGCCGCATGGGCATGAACGAACTGGCCGTAGAGACACTACCCGCTGTCAGGTATTCACCAAACAAAGGACTGTAATACTCGGGCTCGGTCGGCGCCGCTTCCAGGTTGATCCGTTCCCAATCAAGATCCAGTTCCTCTGCCACCATCATCGAGAGACTGGTGTATGCACCGTTACCAAATTCAGCATGATTCATCAGGATAGTGACGGCATTATCCGGTGCCAACCTGATAAAGGCATCGGTCACCAGTCGCTCACCCTGCCCCCTGGGACCCGGCACCGACGTCGCTGGCAACTGAACGCCAACCAGGAGAAAGCCTGCGCTGATAGCGGATTGCTTGAGGAAAACGCGACGCTTCATCATCACTTCGTCCCCTGTCACGACTCAAGCTCCCCGTTTATCCTAGCGGCCGCAAGATTAATCGCTTCACGAATCCGCTGGTAAGTACCACAACGACAGATGTGTCCTGACATAGCCATGTTGATTGCGTCTTCATCAGGTTGAGGCTGCTCTGTGAGCAAGGCGTTGGCAGCCATGACCTGGCCGGTCTGACAATAACCGCATTGCGCAACATCCCGCTCTATCCAGGCCTGCTGGACCGCAATCATGGATCCTTCCTGGCTGACCTTCTCAATAGTTTCAACTTTGGCTGAGCCAAGGGCGGAGACAGGCAGGCTGCAAGATCTCACCGGTCGACCATCCACATAGACCGTGCAGGCTCCACAAAGACCCACACCACAACCGTACTTGGTACCCGTCAGGGCAAGGTGGTCACGCAGCACCCACAACAGTGGTGTCTCAGCACTGGCTGAGACCGATTCAGTCTTACCATTTACCGACAATTCCCACTTCATGACTCGCCTTCTGTTATCGTTAACATGACTTTTTCAGCATTCTAACGTGAAAGCAACCCGACAATAACAATGCGGTCCAACCTTATCCTTACAGGTGGTATCAACCATGACTTCCTCGACACAGCGCATGCGATCGCGGAAGTTCTCGCCGAAGCACAATTTCGATCAACTATCGTCGATGACCTGTCAGCTGGCTTCAAAATGCTGGATGATTCGGACTTTGACCTGGTCACCCTGTTTGCCCTCCGCTGGCGGATGCTCGACGATGACAAATATATTCCGGATCGGGCGCGATGGTCTTACGAGATCAGTGATAGGGACCGGCATATTCTGAGTGATCACGTCATCAATGGCGGCGGCCTCCTGGGCCTGCATACCGCTGCCATCTGTTTTGATACCTGGCCAGAGTGGCCGGAACTCCTTGGCGCTGCCTGGGTGTGGCGAGAGACCTTTCACCCGCCGCCGGCCGAACTGTTAGTCCGCAAGGCAGGCGATCATGCCGTCACCCGAGGTCTGGAGGACTTTCTTGTCATCGACGAGCTCTATCACCATCTGTGGTCTTCACCAAACAGCGCACCTTTACTGGTGACAGAGAGCGCAGATGACGGCTCACAGCAGCAAATCGCCTTCGCCAGCGAAGCGTCTGGAGGCAGGGTTGTTTATAGCGCACTGGGACACGATCGAGAGTCCGTTACGACTAAAGGTCATGCCAGGTTTCTGCAGCAAGCCGCCAACTGGTGTGCGCCGGCTTAACGATCTCGCCCGGCCACATCGAAGACCAACAGAAGATTTCCAGCTTCATGGTTATACAGACCGTAACCTGAATTGATCACAACGTGACCATCAGCAATAACCGGCCCGGCCCCGCTGATACTGCCACCATGGCCCCTTACCCCATTAGTCGCCAGGATCTCTGGCGTGGAGTCAAACTCCCAGAGCTTCTCTCCTGAGTCACGGCTGTAAGCCCGGATAAAACCATCCAGGTGACCCGCGAATACAGCTCCCGGCAGAGCCGAGACCGGTGCACTGACACCTGGGTCGCAGAACTCCCTGTCCGGATGACAGATATTTTCCTGGACATGGCTCCAGAGAAGCTTGCCGGTGCGCGTATCTATAGCGTGCACACCGGGTCGAGCCAGATCAGGATCCAGGAAGTCACCGTTGCGCGTGTTGTTCATATCGTTTATCGGCACGTAAAGCACGGCTTCGCCCCATGCCATACCCCAGTGAACGCCACCTTGAATGCTGCCTCGGCCGACTGTACGTGACCAGACCAGGTCTCCCTCCCGGTCCGGATCCAGCGCATAGACCGTACCGTTCTTATGACCCGCCAGCAGCAGTTCACTACCGTCTTCATGTCGCACCAGAAGAATACTTGAGCCATGGTCAAAATCAGGCCCGTCTTCTTCGGGGCAATTCGGATTGTCAGCCATCATGCAGGCAACATTCCACGCATCACCGGCTGTTGACTGCCGGGTCCATGCCCTGGATCCATCATTCAGGTTAATGGCCAGAATGGCATCCGAATTCTCCCCAGCCGGAGAAGAATAATTCTCCCCGGTGCCTATGTAGACTAACCTCCTTTGTGCGTCGATGGTCGGACTGCTCCAGCTCGGCGCCCCCGAAGGAGCAAGGACCGGCGTGCCTATCCGTGACTTGCCGACCTCTCTCGGTTCGCCAGGAATCGTATAGTGTCGCCATCGAAGCGAGCCAGTCTGACTGTCAACCGCCACAAGGCTGCCGCGAAAGCTACAACAGGGATAGTTTGGGTCAGCGGCTGGAATGACTTCAAGAGATGAGACGGGGACGTAAAGAGCATCCTCGAAGTAGGCGGGCGTACCGGTGAGCGTCGCGTTCGGATGGTCATCGACTTTCAACTGCCAAACCAACTCACCGGTCAACGCATTGACCGCATACAATTTCGCCAGAATGTCACCGAAAAACGCCATGGGCGGGCCCGCAGGATCTGTGCTCAGGACAATCGCGGTCCTGACCTCGGCGGACGCCTGAAACTGCCAGTGCATACAACCGGTTTCCAGATCCATTGCGTAGACAGTTCCCTCAGGACTGCCAAAAAACAAGGACTGATGGCCAATGGCCGGCTGGGAACGCGCGCGAAAAGCATCCGGAAAGGCGAACGACCATTTCAATTCCAGACGGCTGATGTCACTCGCCTTTAATCCAGCGACGTCAGCCGGAGAAAAACGGCTCGTATCATGCCCCCAGTTGACGGCGGCCACCTTACCCGAACTTAAGCGCTGTTCAGCGCTACAGTAACGCGGCTCCGGCACAACGGAGACATCCGACAAATTTTGACGCGCCAGGTACTCTGCGATTGCCATCCTTTCTGCGGACGTGAGTCCAGCAGCCTGCGAACGCATTAACCCCTCTTCAAGGCTTTTCAGGATGGCGCTTGCCGGCAACATTTCAATCCAGTTGAAAGCGGGAGCCTTGGGTACAGTGCCGTCATGGCAGTCACTGCAATGCTCCTGGTAGAGCCTGTTTCCAGGGTGGGCAGCGCGATCAAAGTCGGCAGCTCCGGTCTGCATCTCATCCGTCGAACCCAGCGTTTCAGGCTGCTCTACATGGAAACG
The DNA here is from genome assembly GCA_964220205.1 of Candidatus Allofontibacter communis. GTDB lineage: Bacteria > Pseudomonadota > Gammaproteobacteria > Pseudomonadales > Azotimanducaceae > UBA9659. The sequence continues at coordinate 15,231 of CAXPUI010000280.1, forward strand.
ACAGGCAGCCAGGCAAAGGGCAAGGCCAACTATCAGGAATAGTCGAGAAGTCCGCACGTCCCATGCTCCGTCAAATGAACCAGCATGGTAGCACGGGCACCAGGTTATTTGATGGCACCCCCACCATCGACTGACAGAACCTGCCCGGTAATAAACGATGCGCGCTCAGACAACAGGAAGACCACCGCTTCTGCTATTTCTTCCGGGAGGCCGAGACGGCCCAGCGGGGTTGCGCGACGCAAACCTTCGGCGATCTTCGGCTGCTCATCAAAGTACTTTTCCAGCCCAGGCGTGAGCACCACGCCAGGAGATACGGCGTTAATCCTGATCCCCTGCGAAGCGTATTCACCCGCAGAGCTCTTGGTCAGAATATTCACACCACCTTTGGCTGCTGCATAGGCCGTGTTGTTCGCCTGGCCTCTCAGTGACGCATTCGATGAGATATTGACGATACTTCCGCCCTTGCCCGCTGCCAGCATGACTTCCACCTCATGCTTCTGGCAGAGCCAGGTGTTGGTCAGGCACTTGTCGATTGTGTCGTCCCAGGTGGACTGCTCAAACTGATGGATAGGACCCGCGCCCTGGCTCAGGGCAGCACAGTTACAGGCAATATCCAAAGCGCCCAGTTCTGTCACAGCGTGTTCAACCATGGCCCTGACGTCAGCTTCTTTACTGACATCTGCTTCAAAGAACACCGCTCGGCCTCCACTTTCATTAATCATCTGCGCAGTTTCGACAGATCGGAAGAGCACACGTCTGAACTCCAGTCACT
>CAXPUI010000281.1:0-5151 GCA_964220205.1 Candidatus Allofontibacter communis
CTGACCTGCCTTGCTGTCCGTCATTATTCCAACCCTGAATGAAGCTGACTCCATCAGACGTCTTCTCGATCAATTAGCGCGCCAGGTCAGCATCGATTTAGAGATAGTGGTCGTCGATGGAGGCTCAACTGACACCACCGTACAGATCGCTTATGACGCTAACGCTCAAGTCATTGAGGCTGCGCCCGGCAGAGGGGCGCAGATGAATAAAGCTGTGGAGGTTGCAGCAGGCGACTACCTGTTGTTTCTCCATGCTGACACCAGGCTCAGTCGCGATAATCAACTGGACGCTGCCCTGCGAGAAATTCAACAGGAAACTGAGCCCGTCGCGGGTCATTTCAACCTGAATTTCCATACTGACGATCAGGAGCTCAAGGCAAAACTCCGGTTTTTTGAGGAAAAAAGCCGATTGAATCGCCCTGGCACCTGGTCGGGCGACCAAGGGCTGCTGATTTCAGCTGAAACTTTCAGGCACTACGACGGCTTCTGGCAGGACCTGCCCTTCCTGGAAGACAAGGAATTTGGCCGGAAATTTCTGCTGAGCGGACGATTCATCACCTTTGATTCAACACTCACAACCAGTGGCCGGCGTTTCGAACGGGAAGGTTTCAGGGAACGCATGACCGTGAACGCGATTATCATGACCATGTTCCACCTGGGTCATCGCGGCTTTTTCGCCGACGCTGCAGGGCTGTACCGATTAAACCAGGACTCATCACGACTCGACCCTCTGCCATTCCTGAGGCTCGCCATAGACGAGCTCTTCGGCGGCCGAATCAGAGATGCCTTCGTGAATCTCTATAGACTGAGCCGTTATGCTGCCGGAAATTTCTGGCAAATTATCCTGGCCTTCGGTATCCGCAATGACCGAATCGATGCTTACCTGACAACCTATGACAGGTACATCCGCCCCTGGTCCGATCATGCTCTCGGCCGCCTGATCCTGATGCCCGTCCTCGTCACCTGGATTTACTGGGAGCTCTTTCGACTCAGCTACTCCAGAAGATTCAACTATTCCAGATAAAGTACCTGCGTCGCCACCGATGAGCCATCAACAACAATTTCCCGCAACGGAATCTCTGGTGGACTGATCACCGGTTCAACTGAGTCCCGATCGACCTCAAAAGCTGGCGAAGGCGTCACATGAAGGTCGTAGGTGGTCCGACGCAGATACTCGGTATGGAAGTGACCACAGAAAACATGCTCGATATTACTCGCTGAGATCGCCTGGCTCACCTCCTCCCTGTTCACCAAGGCATAATTGCGATCCATGAATCCGCCTGAAACCTCTTCGGTCGGGTGATGCAGAAAAAGGAGCGAACCCTTGCGAATGGACTCATCAGCGATAGCCGCGATCTGGTCAGCCGGAAGCGCATTAGTCGCTGTGTTCGCGAAGACCAGGTCCAGGTCTGCCAGTGCAATCTTCTCGAAAAAGTCCGGGTTCGTATTCATATCGCTTTGAAAGACTGAAAACAGACTTGCCGGGTCATCATGATTGCCCGGCAGGACCAGGCACGGAATCCCGGCAGGCAGCTGGTTACGAATCCATCGATAAGCTTCTACGCTGCCGTCTTCACCTGGCAAATCACCAGTGATGGTGAGCAGGTCCGGTCCTACTTCCGTGACATACTTCATCTGGCGGACGAAATTGTCCCTGACGGTGAAGTCACCGGTCACCGGAATATGAATATCGGTGACCTGATGAATAATGGTCATCAGTCAACCCAGAAAGTGGTCTTCAGGTTTGCTGCACCCACATCCAGGATCTCCTCGGCATTATCTGCCACGTCCTCCCAGGTGGCATCGAGGCCAAGTTCCAACCCCTTGTTCGCGAATACCATGTCAGAGGCAAACCGGCCTCGGGCCGCCTGAATAATCCGACCATTTGGCGCGTCCTCCGAAACAAGATAGAGCGCTGCCGGACTCACCAGCTTCGGGTGATTGGCGGGATCCGGCTTATCCGCATCGATGTCACTCCCGGGAACGCTGGCAGTCATTCGAGTTGCGGCGCCCGGGGACAGGCAATTAACGTGGACATTATGCGAAGCACCTTCGCGTGAAAGATTGTTCATCAGGCCAACCATGCCCATCTTGGCCGCTCCGTAGTTGGCCTGGCCAAAACTACCCAGTATTCCTGAGACGGAGGAGGTGAATAGAATGCGGCCATAGTTCTTCTCATACATGATGGGCCAGGCATACCAGCTCACATAGGCGCTGCCATTTAAATGCACATTGATCACGATGTCCCATTCATCCAGGGACATCTTCTTGAAGGACTTGTCACGCAGTATTCCTGCGTTGTTGATAAGGATATCGACAGTGCCAAATTCATTGACCGCCGTCTCAACAATTCTCTTTGCACCTTCGCGATCGGATACGGAATCCTTGTTTGCGACAGCCTGCCCCCCCGCTGCCCTGATCTCTTCAACGACCGCATCTGCTGCATCACCCTGACCACTGCCATCAACCCCGCCACCCAGATCGTTAACAACAACCTTGGCACCTGCGGCACCGAGCAGTAACGCGTGCTCTCGTCCTAGTCCACCGCCCGCACCCGTGATAATGGCCACCTTATCAGCAAAACTCATATCCTCTCTCCTGTAGAACCCAACTGTATTTCTGTCCGACCAAGCCTAACATGAGTAGTGTGAAGCGAATCAAGCCATTACAATGCCCCCAAAGCATGTACTGGAGAGACCCAATGGACTACGAAACACTGATTTTTGATGTCGATGGCCCCATCGCAACCATCACGCTGAACCGTCCCGAATCAGCTAATGCCCTCGATCTGCAAATGGCCCGTGAGCTCGTGGATGTGTCAATTCGATGTGATGAGTCCGCAGACATCCGCGCTGTGGTGATCAGGGGCGCCGGCAAACTGTTCTGTGCCGGTGGCGATCTGTCTGTGTTTGGTGAAGCCGGTGAGGACGCTGCCTCGGTAATCAAGCTGATGGCGGGGGACTTCCATATGGCGCTGTCCCGCTTTAATCGGATGCGAGCACCGGTTATTGCCGCCGTCAATGGCACCGCCGGCGGAGCGGGATTCAGCCTGGCAGTCGCAACAGACCTTGCCATTGCGGTCGACAGCGCCAAGTTCGTGATGGCCTACACAAACGCAGGGCTGTCGCCAGATGGCAGTTCCTCTTATTTCCTGCCCCGTCGAATCGGTGACAGGCGAGCCAGGGAATTGATGCTGACCAACCGTGTGTTAAGTGCCGAAGAAGCGCTCGACTGGGGGGTCATTAACCAGGTAGTCAGCGCTGACGAATTCGATGAGGCCGTCCAGAAGCTGGCAGGCAGTTTAGCCAACGGCCCCACCCAGGCGTTCGGACAAGTCAAAGCACTGCTTAACGCTTCTTTTGACAATGGCCTGGAAACTCAGATGGAATTCGAGACCCGCGGGATCGCTGACATGGTCCGTACTGAGGATGGAAAAGAAGGCATCGACGCTTTCCTTAACAAGCGCCAGCCCGAGTTTACCGGACGGTAGCCACTAACGCGTATTGACTTCGAGAACCCAGGTAGCGGCAAGGACATCTGCAGGCGCCTGGGTGAACGTGGGGAACTCGGGCAGGGATTCCGCCTGCGTCGGGCGCTGCAATACGACGCAGTCAGGCAGGATACCCCTGACAATATTTAGACACGTTCTCACGGTTTCTTTTTGTCACTTCCTTTTTGTTACTTCCTTTCTGTCATTTTCTTTTGATGACGACGGGAATCTCCTTGTAACCCCGAATCAGGTTGGAGCGGTTACGGACCACGGCACCGCTGATTTCAATCTCATCCATTCGTTTCAGCAATTCTTCCCAGACTAGTCTCTGCTGCATTTCGGCAAGCCGACCGCCCATACAGCGATGAATGCCAAAACCGAACGAGAGATGAGACCGAATATTGTGTCGATCAAGATCAAGGTCCTCGGGGTGATCAAACACGTCAGTATCGCGATTACCTGAAATGTACCACATCACCACCCGGTCGCCCCGCTTGATCTTGTGTCCTTCAAAGTCGATATCTGCCAAAGCGGTCCGACGTTGGTAAATAACCGGTGTCTGCCAGCGAATCACTTCCGGCACCAGCCGTTCGATCAGGGAATGATCTTTCTTCAATCGCGCGAACTGATCCGGAAAAAGATTAAGCGCCAGCAATCCACCTGAGATTGAGTTTCGAGTGGTGTCATTACCACCAACGATGAGCAGGAGAAGGTTGCCGTAGAATTCGTCTTCCGGCATATGACGGGTATTGTCATTGCGCAGCAGCATGGAAATGAGGTCATTACCTACAGGGTTCTTCGCCCGCTCGTTCCAGATTTCCCTGAAGTAGGCAAAGCACTCGTCCAGTTCACGAAGCCGGGCTTCAGGGGAGGACACCAAGCCAGAATCAACACTGGCCGTCGTGACATCCGACCACCGTGTTAACTTGTTACGCTCTTCAAAAGGAAAATCAAACAGCGTCGCCAGCATCTGCGTTGTGAGCTCCACCGACACCCGCTCACCCCAGGTAACTGCCTCTCTGGCGGGCAGCGCCTCGATAATCCTGATCGCAGGTGAGCGAATCGGTGGTTCCAGCGCGGCCAGGTTGCGGGGCCCGGTACCCGGCGCGACCGCCTTCCGCTGCTCGTCGTGCTTGGGTCTGTCCATCGAGATGAAGTTGTTGGTCGTACTGCCTTCGGCATCGACAAAAGTTATGGAAGGCTCGGACGAAAACTGCTGATGATTGACGTCGATTTTCCTGATGTCGTCATACCGGGTAATGGACCAGAAAGGCCCTACGCGACTATGACTGTGATAGCTGATTGGCGCTTCATGGCGCAGGCGCTCAAGATAAGGTGGAAAAACGTTTTCCTCGTATAGGCGCCTGTCAGACGGATCAATATCTTCTATAAGCAGACCCGCAACCTTGTCACGCTCAGCGTCGAGCCGATTAAAATCCTGTTGGGCAAACTCGTTCATTGATAATCCATTAACTGGAGTGAGCAAATTAAACGCTATTTAGCGGTGTCGGCCAAGTCAATCTGTCTGCCCAGTTCCGGCCTAACCAGATCCCCTGCCCGTCGGAATTCCTCAAGTAAGGCCTCTGATACAATCACATCAGAAATTGACACAGGCAAGCCATAAAACATGGTGTAGTTCTCTCCACCCGTCGCTGTGAATG
>CAXPUI010000282.1:0-4051 GCA_964220205.1 Candidatus Allofontibacter communis
ACCATGGGCGCCATTTTCTGCCTCTGCCTCGAACTGTCCAGAGTTTTTCAGGTATACAACTATCGAACTTTCTTCCAGGTACTTCTAGGCAGGAGCTGGTTCCTGTTCGAGATCGTTGCCGGGCTCATGTTCATGCTGGTCATCGCTGTCATTGGCTCGGCCGCCGGTGAGGTGCTGTACAACGAGCTTGGCCTGCATCCGATGGTGGGCGTGGTGATTATGCTGGCTGCGGTGACCTACCTGATCTTTTATGGACGTGAACTGATCACCCGCCTGCTGGCCTACTGGAGCATATTGCTCTATGCGATTTTTATCATTTACATCATCGCGGTCCTTACCCTGTTAACGGATGACATCAGCCAGGGAATGGCAAACTCCGACGATAAATCAGGCTGGCTCCTCAAGGGGCTGCAATACACCTTTTATAACGCCCCTGCCATCCCCGTCATCCTATATTGCGCCATGGCGATAGAGACCCGTCGCCAGGCCATAATTGCAGGTGTGGTGGGCGCACTGATAACCACTATTCCCGGGTTGATGCTGCATATCAGTTTTGCAGCCAACTATCCTGCCGTACTTGACGAGGCTCTACCGATCTATACGATATTTAACATGCTTGATATCGACATCCTGAAGTACGTCTACCTGTTCATGCTGTTCGGCACCTTCATCGAAACCGGTGCTGGTAACCTCCAGGGTTTCATGGAACGACTCGACAGCTGGCGCAGTGATACGAACAGAAGGCCACTGACGCGCAGGGAGCATGCGGGGATTACCGCGGGCCTGATGCTTATCGCCGGAGGACTGTCACACTTCGGTATCGTCAACCTGATTGCTGCGGGCTATGGCACTCTCGCCTGGGCCTACTTCGTCGTCTTTGTCATTCCCCTGTTTACGATCGGCATCTACAAACTGATACGAGCCTGATACGAGCAAGCCTGCTGACCTTTCGAGAGCAACGGGTCAGGAATCAATGGTCCGGCTAGGACTCCAGTAATACCGATTATTCAGTGGCGATAGCGTGCAAAGCAGCTTCCAGCGTTGCCATCTTACCGCTGTCGATGGCCTCGAAAGCTTCTTTGATCCATTGCGCGTTAGCATCCGCCATCTCTCGGAAAACCGACAAACCTTCCGGTGTCGCAGAGACGACGAAGCTGCGCCGGTCGGTCTCCGATAAGCACCGATCGAGCAGACCATCGGCCTCCATTCTGTCCAGCAGCCGGGTGATATTAGTCGTCGACGTGAGCAGACTGGCCGATAATCGGCCGACGGGAAGCTCGTTCCCAGGGACACGTTCGAGCTGCGAGAGCACGTCAAAGCGGGTCAGGTTCTGACCAAACTCCTTCCGGAGACGGGTGTCGACATCCTTCTGCAATTTATTGGCAAGGCGAACAATCTGAATCCAGAGCCGCAGTGTCATTTCTTCGCGTTCATCCATGATCATCTGCCGGGAGCATTGTTGAGAATGGTGGTGGGTCTGTCACTGGAAACATCATCGAGAACATCGCCTGGGCCATGGTCTTATTCAACCAGACATCACGCCTATAGAGATCGATGCATTATTTTACAGATAAAATAAAATAGAAGACACATATATCCAACGCCTGATACTTGATCAGCAAAGGTTTAAACAGTCTAAACCTGTTCCTGCCCAACGGGACCGGGTCAGGCAACTCGCAGCTTTGCCCATTTAGCTGCAGCAAACCGCAGCAGGACCGCAAAAACACTTAAGCTTCGCTGCGAGCCCTGGCGATAACCCCTGAATAACAAAAACTGGTCGACATCAGCCGTTTGTCACAAAGACCCTTGCGTCCAGGGGCGATAATTTTCTGCCTATACATCACATATATTTAATATATAAAATATTAATCAATAAAATTACTGCTCGAGAACTGACACCGATGAAAATTCTATGTCTCGGCGGTGGCCCCGCCTCTCTCTATTTTTCAATCCTGATGAAAAAGCAGAACCCTCGGCACGACATAACAGTGATCGAGCGAGGCGGCCGCGACTCGACCTGGGGATTTGGCGTGGTTTTCTCGGACGAGACATTGCAGGGCTTCATGGTGGCAGATAGTCAGAGCTATCAGCGGATCGTTGCAGAATTCGTCTATTGGGACGGCATCGACACCACGATCAACGGGCAAACGATTCACTCAGACGGACATGGTTTCTGCGGCATGTCCCGCCTCAAGCTTCTCAACATCTTGCATGATCGGTGCGATGATCTCGGCGTCAATCTCAGGTTCAATACGGATATAACCGACCTCTCTCAACTTGATACCGATGGCTACGATCTGGTCGTTGCCGGCGATGGTCTCACCTCGCTGATCAGAACGAACTACGAGGAAAAGTTCAATACCACGATAGACTGGCGACAGAACCGCTTTTGCTGGCTCGCCACAACCAGACACTTACCCGACTTCAATTTTATTTTCCGGGAGAACGAACACGGGTGGTGGTGGGCACATGCCTACGGTTATGAGGCAGGCATGAGCACATGGATCGTTGAATGCAGTAATGAAACGTTCGACAAGTCAGGGCTGGACGAACTGGATGAAGCTGCAACAAAAAAGTACTGCGAAGAAATTTTCAAGGCAGACCTTGATGGCCACCCACTGATAACCAATCGATCAGTCTGGCGTACCTTTCCCGTGGTAAGGAATGAAAAGCTCTTCTACAGGAACATGGTTCTTATTGGTGATGCGGTCAGGTCCGCTCATTTCAGTATCGGCTCCGGCACCAAGCTCGCCATGGAAGATGCGATAGCGCTTGCGGACTGTATTGCCAATACAGATACCGTCGGGTCGGCTCTCCAGCGCTACCAGGTGACGCGCAAGGAGGACGCCGACCGCCTCCAGCGAACCGCCGTAACCTCCCTCAGCTGGTTTGAACACATCGATCGTTATGCCACCGCCCAGGAACCTGAACAGTTCGTCTTCAACATGATCTGCCGATCCAAACGGGTGACCTATGACAACCTGAAGCTGCGTGACCGGAGATACATCGAATCCCTGGATCGCTGGTTCGCGAAACATACCCGCGATAGCACAGGAATCCAGGAGATCCGCATCGAAAACCCGGTCGTGCCTGTGTTTCAACCCTTCAATATCGGCTCAATGAAAGTTGAAAACCGCTTCCAGCTGTCGGCGATGTGCCAGTACTGTGCTCAAGACGGGGTGCCCGATGACTGGCATCTGGTGCACTACGGTTCACGCGCCACCGGGGGGGCAGGACTCCTGAATACTGAGATGCTCTGTATTGCCCCCGAGGCGAGGATAACACCAGGCTGCGCCGGTATCTGGAGCAATGACCAGACTGAAAAGTGGCGGCAGATAGTCGACTTTATCCACACCCACAGCCGAGCGAAGGTCTGCGCGCAGATCGGTCATGCTGGTCGCAAGGGTGCCACCTGCATACCCTGGGACGGTGGGATTGATCAACCGCTGCAGGATGACGCTTGGGATCTGATCGCCCCCTCTCCCCTGCCCTATCTACAGCACAGCAGGGTTCCCCGGGAGATGACCGAAGCCGATATGGAAAAGGTCATTCAGGACTTCGTCAGGGCCGTGCAAAATGCTCAGACAGCCGGCTTCGATATGATTGAAATCCATCTGGCTCACGGTTACCTGCTCTCGGAATTCATCAGCCCCTGCACCAACCATCGGACTGATGAATACGGCGGTACGATTGAGAATCGTATGAGGTTCCAGCAACGGGTTCTTGACGCAGTCATGGCAGCCTGGCCTGACGACAAACCCGTTTCCGCACGAATCTCCGCTACCGATTGGGTTGCAGGAGGCACGTCAGAAGAGGATATGCTCGCCGTTGCTACAATGCTGAAAACCGCTGGCGTCGACATCATTAATGTCTCTACCGGACAGGTCACAAAGGACGAAGCCCCCATCTATGGGCGAATGTTCCAGGTGCCATTTTCTGACCAGATACGCAACGAGGTTGGGATTGCGACCATAGTCGCTGGAAACTTCACCAGCGCTGATCAAGCCAATACTGTAATCGCAGCGGGCCGCTGCGACATGGTCGCCCTGGG
>CAXPUI010000283.1:0-6821 GCA_964220205.1 Candidatus Allofontibacter communis
CCGACCTTCAAGGCGGGACAGCAGGCGTTTTACTACGTTCGTGTACTGGAGATACCGACTCCGCGCTGGTCCACCTACGACGCTGTGGCGCTTGGTACTGAGCCTCTGGAGCCGGCCGTTATCCAGGAGCGGGCGATTACCTCGGCCATCTGGATCAAATAACACTGGCGGGATGAGGAATGCGAGGTTCGCCGAGCATTTCACGATGGGAGGGTGGTTGCCTGCCGTCGACATCCTTGATGCCATACTCCAAGGCCAGCTCTGCCGTGATCAGGGTTTGTCCGGAACGTTCCATCAACTGAGGGTCATTCGCGAGGGCGTGAATGACCCATCCATTGAACTCAGGTGTCTCTGCCATCGCCATAAAGCCCTCATACTGCTCGGGCTGATGTTTCAGGACGACGTCTGTGCGCTCGGTCAGTTGAGGTCCCAGCCAGAGCGATATGGCCGCGACGTTCTCGTTCTCCAGGTCCACAGCCATGTCAGCGGCAAACTTATCTATACCCGCTTTCTGGGCACCGTAGGCGGGTCCGTGCATGTAGCAGACAGATCCGAAAGATGACGTGAAGGTGATCAGGCCTCGTTGGTTTTTGACCATGAGGCGGGCCGCATAATAGCTGGTTACATAGGCCGACCGGAGTCCTATATCGAGACTGTTGCCAAGTTCCAGGGGTTTTTCCCAGACACCGCCTGGGTCAATGAGGTTCTCATGGATCAGCGCAGCGTTGTTAACCAGTATGTCGAGCCTTCCCTGATCCGATTCTATCTGCTCGATCACGGCTTTCGTCTGCGCATCATCGGTATGATCGCAGCTAATAGCGATTGCCCGGCCACCATTTTCATTGCCGCTTCTTTCGTTAATGGTGTTGACGGTTTCTTCCAGCGTACCTGGCAGGATTTCGCCCTTGAGTGTCGTTGTCGCCTGGTTCGTCGACCGACCCGTGACATAAACTGTTAGGCCGGCGGCGGCCAGGCCAACAGCGATACCTTTTCCAGCGCCTCGAGTTGCACCGGTTACCAAAGCTACGGCAGGTTTCATGCTCTGCTCCCGTCAGTTTGCCATGTGTTTCACAGCAATATTTGGTGTCATCGTGGACAGGGACATTAACATATCGTGCTGATCCCTGCGGTGTTGTATAACCAGCGTAAAGTGCCTTGGCCGGAATTTTGCTGTTCCGTGTATACAGTTATATTGCGATATATGAAAATAATAGCGCTTGAATTGCTTATATTCGTGAAAAAAATGCCAATATATTGCGCATTAAGTGTACCATGGTTAAAGGGAGTTTGGCGGGACAGTCATGCAGTTTGAACTTACAGCTGAGCAGCGCATGATCGCTGATATCGTCAATGAATTTGCCATTGCTGAAGGCTCCAGTGAGTGTATACGCAGGGCCATGGCATCGGATAATGGTTATCTTGATGAGACCTGGCAAGCGATGTCGCGCGATCTGGCATTACCCGGGTTGCTGATACCCGAGGCCGCGGGTGGTCAGGAACTGAGTCTTGTTGAGATGGCGCTGGTTTTCGAACAGCTGGGCAGGCAACTCCTGCCCTCACCGCTCTTGTCAACGTCGGTGCTGAGCGCTGTGGCCTTATGTGGTATCGGTGATGTGGAGCACCTCGGACAGATTGCCAGTGGTGATAAAACGGCAGCACTGGCGGAATTGACTGCAGGGGTAGCTGATTTTGTATTGGACGCTGCAGAGGCCGACTGGCTTATCCTCTTTGACCGGGACACCAGTAATCTTTACCTGGCTGACCGGGATAATCCGAATGTGGTGGTTGAATCAGTACCGACATTGGATCAGACACGTCGTTTCGCCCGGGTAGAAGTCATCGATTTATCATCGATTCCTCTGCTGGGAAGTGGAGATGCTGCAACCCAGGCCATTGCCCAAAGTACTGATGCAGCGAGGGTGGCCCTGGCCTCGGAAGCGGTTGGCGCCGCGCAGCAGTGCCTGGCAAGCACCGTCACCTATACCAAGGGACGAATTCAGTTTGGGCGACCCATCGGTAGCTTCCAGGCGTTGAAGCACCAGATGGCTGACATGATGGTGGAAGTTGAGGCAGCAATTTCGGCGGTCTACTTTGCGGCCTGTGCGATCGCAGAGGGACAATCGCAGGGCTCATCGCTGGCGGCCATGGCCAAAGTTCAGGCCAGTGAAGCGCTGACGTTCTGTGCCAGCCGGATGATTCAGTTGCATGGCGGGATCGGCTTCACCTGGGAGCATGATGCTCACCTCTATTTCAAGCGAGCACGATCGACCTGTAATCTCTTTGGCCGTAATGCTGACCTGGATGACTTTATTGCGTCAGATATTGGCCTTGAGGCGAGCTCATGAAGCTGGGTTTTACGGCCACCCAGGAAGCGTTCAGGGCTGAGATTGCCGCCTGGCTTGAGCAACAGTTGTCGGGCCCTTTTGCAGACATTCGCGGGTTGAACCTGCAGACCGGCCTTCCGGAAAGACGTCTTGCCTGGGAGCAGGTCCTGGGTTCAGCCAGGTGGAGCGTTATCGGCTGGCCAGCCGAGTTTGGCGGCAGGGGTGCTGGTCTGGCTGAACAGGTCATTTTTGCGGAAGAATATGCCCGTGCCGGAGGTCCAACGCGTCTGGGTCATATGGGGGTGGAGCTCGCTGGACCGACTATTCTGCATTTCGGCACAGACGAGCAGCAGCGACGATTCCTGCCGAAAATTGCGGCAGGTGAGGAGATGTGGTGCCAGGGATATTCTGAACCCGGTGCAGGATCAGATCTTGCCAATGTCAGAACGAAAGCCACACTTGAAGGCGGTCGCTGGGTGCTTGAGGGCCAGAAAGTATGGACCTCGCTGGCACAGTTTGCTGACTGGTGTTTTGTGCTCTGTCGATCTGAGCCAGGGTCCTCCGGGCGGGACGGTTTAACCTATCTGCTCGTGCCCATGGACCAGCCAGGTGTTCAGATACGGCCTATACGTCAGATGACTGGAGACGAAGAATTCAATGAAGTTTTCTTTGATGGTGCAGTGACCGGTATCGAGAACGTCGTTGGTAATCCGGGTGAAGGGTGGCAGGTTGCTATGGGAACGCTCGCTTTTGAGCGAGGTGTTTCAACGCTCGCCCAGCAGATGCACTTCAGGAATGAATTCGACGAGATTGTCAGAATTGCTAATGAAAATGGTGAGTCGAGAAATCCCTTGATAAGGCAACGAGTCGCCAAAGCCTGGCGGGGCTTGCAGGTGATGCGGGCGAGTGCGCTGAGGATGTTGTCTGGAGCAGATACAGGCGAGCTGTCAGGTCCACAGTACACCTACAAGATTTTCTGGGCGAGCTGGCATCGCGAGTTGGGTGAGTTGGCGATGGATGTTATGGGACAGGCAGGAGATATCGTTGACGCCGACTACCAGATGTCTGAACTCAGCAGGCTTTATCTCTTCTCTCGCGCCGATACGATCTATGCAGGAACCAACCAGATCCAGCGTAACCTGATTGCCGAGCGTGCTCTGGGATTACCTAAAGAGGCGAGGGGAGGTACATAACGATGATGGCTCAAATCGCCGGGATTAAACCGCACGCCTGTCGTGAAGAGTCAGTGCAGGGCAAGAGCCGATGAACTTCAAGTACCTGACACAACCCTGCAGTCTCGGTGGCCTTGAGATCAAGAACCGCATGGCTGTCACCGCCATGGGAGTCAACCTGGCAGAAGAGGATGGTACTTGTGGTGATCAGATCATTGCTTTTCATGAGCGGCAGGCCAGGGGAGGTGCGGGCCTGATCATTCTGGGAGTGCCGGGAGTTGCCTGGCCCGATGGCGGCAACCAGCCACGGCAGATTGCCATCTCCGACGACAGCCACATTCCGGGATTGAGTGCTCTGGCGAAAGCAGTACATGCCTACGATACGAAAGTGATCGCCCAGATTCATCATGGTGGTATGGTCTCAGCCCAGGATATGAAAGAAGGTCGCCCGGTCTGGATTCCTTCGTATCCTAAACCTGCGGATATGGATCTCTTTGATCACATGCTGCCCGAAGAAATGAACGCGTTTTTTGATCCGGAAGCCCCGCCGGTGAGCCTGCATGTCATGACTAAAGAAGATATCGAGATGCTTGTCGCCAAGTATGCGGCTGCAGCAGCAAGAGCAATGGCGGCGGGTCTTGACGGGGTGGAAATTCATGCCGGTCACGGTTACATGATTTCGGGATTTCTATCACCTTCTTCCAATAGTCGCGATGATGACTATGGGGGCAGCTTTGAGAATCGCGCGAGGCTGCTCCTCGAGATTATTGCGGCGGTCAGGCAGGAGGTGGGTGCTGATTTTCCCGTTTCATGCAAGCTTGACTCCCAGGAGTATGGCAAAACGTCAGGTATTACTCTCGATGATGCCATCGCGACAGCCAGGCTGGTTCAGGAAGAAGGTGTCAATGCCATTACTGTGACTGCCTACCATGACAGTAACCGCGGGGCGCTGCACTCTGAGTCGCACACGCCTCACCTGCCGGATCACAATGTGAGTAATGCCGCGGCGATCAAGCAGGCTATCGATCTCCCGGTTATTGCCTCGGGGCGCATTGAACCCGAGTCTGCGGAACGGCATATCGGCAGTGGTCGTTTTTATGTAGTGTCGATGGGTCGAAAAGTACTCGCTGACCCTGATCTGCCGAATAAGATTGTTGCCGGAACGGCAGAGCAGGTCAGGCCCTGCATCTACTGTTATTGCTGTATCTCGCAGATCTATGTGCTCAAGCAGGTAAAGTGTGCGGTCAACCCAGAGACTGGATATGAACGGCAGCGCCAGTTAATAGCGACAGACAGTCCCCGTCGCATCGCTGTGATTGGTGGTGGTCCGGCCGGTATGGAGGTGGCCCTTCGTCTGAATCAGCAAGGTCACCGTGTCAGTTTGTTCGATAGTGGTAAGCAACTTGGCGGTACTCTGGCCTTTGCCAGTATCGCCTACGAACCCAATGGCCGCCTGTTGCAGTGGTTGAGGCAGCAGGTTGGCGATGCAGACATTGATGTTCACCTGCAGACCACGGCGACAGTGTCGCTGATACAGTCACACGGCTTTGACGAGGTCGTGGTCGCAACCGGTGCGGAGAGGAATATGCCCCAGGGGATTCCTGGAACTGACCAGGACTTTGTCTTTAGCGGCGAAGACATCCGGGCACTGGTTCTGTCGGAACCTCGTCAATCGCTGCAGGTGAAGACCTCATTGATGACCAGGCTGATGATCAAAGCTGGTTCTGCCGCGGGTGTTACTGCTAACCCTGGCTTGGTCCGGCGGGTCTCCCGCTTCTGGATGCCGCTCGGTCGCCGCGTCGTTATCATTGGTGGCGAATTGGTTGGGCTTGAGCTCGCGGAGTTTCTCGCAGAGCGAGGCAGGCAGGTAACTGTGCTGGAAGCTGGCGGTTACGCGGGCAAGGGGCGTTATGTGGTCAGGCGGATGCGGCTGATGGATGAGTTGACGTCAATGGGTGTGCAGGTTGTGAAAAATGCGGCCGCTGTTGCAGTAGGTGACCGCGAGGTTGCCTATAGTCTTGGGGAAGAGTCTCAGCGCGTCTCCTGTGATCATGTCATTGTCGCACAGGGTGCAACGGGCAATACAGACTTGGCCGAAGCGCTGCTCGATGCGGGTATCAGGACCCATACCATTGGTGATTGCAGGGGGGTTTCTTATATAGAAGGGGCGATGGAATCTGCCGCCGAGCTGGCGGTGAGTATTGGATGAAGAGGAGGCTACATGTTGCTTGATGCATTTCGCCTGGATGGCAGAACGGCAATTGTTACAGGGGCGGGCAAAGGGATTGGTTACGCGATAGCAGAGTCGTTCGCTGAGATGGGGGCCAATGTTGTCTGCGCTGCCAGAACGGAGGCTGATCTGGAGGCTGTCGCTGATCGTGCTCGTGAGCTCGGTGCAGCAGCTCTGCCGGTCGTCTGTGATGTGATGCAGGAAGACCAATTGCAGCATCTTGTTGACCGTACATTGGAACACTTTGGCGGTATCGATCTGCTCATTAACAATGCCGGTGGTGGCGGCAGGGGCTATGGGCCTGTCGACAAGGTGGGAATGTCAGATTTCGAAGACAGCCTGCGGATGAATCTCAGCTCTGCTTATACTTTGGTTCACCTGGCTGTCCCGCACCTGCGGAAGAGCTCTAAAGCCGCGGTAGTCAATGTTTCCTCAGCCATGAGTTGGATGGTGGACAGGAATATGGCTGCTTACGGTGCGGCTAAAGCAGGTATGGAGCAGATGACTCGGATCCTTGCTCATGAGCTCGCTCCGTCAATCCGCGTTAACGCTGTGGCTCCCGGTGCTGTTGATACACCTGCAGCCGCCTTTCTCAAGTCAGATCCCGGGTTGTTGGCGGAGACGATAAGCTGGATTCCGATGCGGCGATTGGGCGATCCTATTGATCTCGCGTTAAGTGTTCTATACCTGGCTTCTGACGCCAGTAACTTTATTACCGGGAAAATCCTTGAGGTCGACGGTGGTATGCAAGCACTGCCTGGCAATGCCATTTATGCAGAACTTGCCAGCAGGAACAACGCCGGCAACGGAAAGGAGTAGATCTGCAGATGACTATGCTCGACAGGAAAGCTGGACTCGTCACGGGCGGTGGTGGCGGCATTGGCCGCGCCATCTGTCAGGCTTTTGCCAGGGAGGGGGCGAGTGTACTGGTCTCTGATATTAACCGGCAGACCGGTGTCGAAACTGCGCAGATGATTAATGAAAGTGGAGGCCGCGCGGTGTTCTTCGAAGCAGATGTCAGTAAGGAAGCTGACGTCAGGGCCATGGTTGAACACGCGGTGACAGAACTGGAGATCGGAAGAGCGTCGTGTAGGG
>CAXPUI010000284.1:0-8954 GCA_964220205.1 Candidatus Allofontibacter communis
CTCATTACGCAACCGCCGTCGAGCTGATGGACTCAGTTGCTTCCTACACGATCGCTTTGCTTTTTGCACTGCTTGTCCATGGCCTGCTGATAGCCATGATTGGGTTCAACTGGAGCGATGAAACCACTGCTGTTGCCGACATTGTGCCCTACTACATTGATGCGACTGTCGTTGAACAGAATCCCTATAAACCCAGGCAGCAGCAGAACGAGAACAAACGCAAAAGTAAATTACAGCAACGACGCCTCGAAGAAGCGGAAATCAACCAACGACTGAAAGACTGGCAACCGGAACAACGGGTCAAGGAGCAGCAGGTGGCAATCCCTGAACCGGTTGTGGAGGTCGCTGTTGAGTTGGAGCCGGAAGAGGAAGATCTAGCACAGCCTGTGGGTGAAGAAGCAGTCAGGGCTGCCTTCGAGCAGGAGCTCGCGCTCGCTGTCGTTGGTGAACAAAATGCGCGTAAAGCGGTCACCGATGATGAAAAGGCCATGGCCTATGTGGCACAGATTCAGCGTGAGATTATTCAGAACTGGTCAAGGCCTCCCAGTGCCCGTAATGGCATGCAGACCATCCTGCGGGTCCACCTGGTGCCGACGGGTGAGGTTATTGATGTCAATATTGAAGAGTCCAGCGGCAACGTTGCCTTTGACCGGTCTGCGGTTCAGGCGGTTAGTAAGTCCGGGCGGTTTGTTGTGCCTGCTGATGCCTTGAGGTTTGAAAGAGATTTTCGTGTCTTTACGGTTCTGTTTAGACCAGATGATTTAAGATTGTAGCTATGTTTATTCGATATTCCTTGATGCTGGTAGGACTGGGGCTGCTGATCCTGCCGCTAACCGTTCGGTCGGAACTACGCATCGAAATAACCCGCGGAGTGGATAACGCCTTACAGATTGCGGTTGTGCCATTTGAATGGCGGGGAAAGCGTCAGCTCCCGACTCAGATTGACCAGGTCATCTCCTCGGACCTGGGACTGTCTGGCAGGTTCACCGCTCTGCCGGTGACTCAGATGCTGAGCCTGCCTAACGATTCGACCCAGATACTGCCGCGAGACTGGCGCATGCTCGGGGTAGAGTACCTGGTGGTCGGCTATCTCGAGCCTCATGAGGTTGGCGTGAGATTGCATTTTGAACGTTATGATGTCCTGCGACGGACAGTGGTGGCCGCTCATGCTATTGATGGCCTGGTTGGTGACCTGCGGGATATGGCTCACTATGTGAGTGATGTGGTTTTCGAAGAACTGACAGGGATTGAGGGGGCATTTTCTACACAGATCATGTATGTCACCGCATTGGACACGGACGAGGGCCGGCGTTTTACGCTTAACATAGCAGATGCCGATGGGCACAGGGTCAGAAAAGTGCTTGAGTCGAATGAGCCGATTCTCTCAGCCACCTGGTCTCCTGATAGCAAGATGATCGCCTACGTCTCCTTCGAAAAGGATGGGCGACCAGCCATCTATCTTCATGAACTCAGCAGCGGTAATCGTCAGATCCTGACCAGTTTTGCCGGCCTCAATGGTGCTCCAGCCTTCTCTCCAGACGGCAGTCAGATAGCATTGGTGCTCTCCAAGGACGGGAACCCGGATATTTACATTCTTGATTTGCAGTCAAGGCGTCTGAGGCGGGTAACCCGTCACTACGGTATTGATACGGAACCTTCGTGGACCCCTGATGGCGAAGCCATTATATTTACCAGTAATCGTGGCGGACAGCCGCAGATCTACCAGTTGCGGTTGTCGGATTTTCAAATTCAGAGATTGACGTTTGAAGGCGATTACAACGCCAAGGCCAGTCTGCTCAATGATGGCAGTGGCCTGATCATGGTGCATCGTCGCGACGGCATATTCCACATCGCTTTGCTCGATCTGGAAAGAGGGCGCCTGACGGTGCTGACGGAAACTACACTGGATGAATCTCCCAGCATAGCGCCCAATGGGAGCATGCTAATTTATGCAACGATGGATAAGGGAGAGGGCATTCTGGCTGCGGTTTCCGTTGACGGGGGGGTCAAATTCAATCTGCCCTCGTCCGAAGGAGACGTCAGGGAACCTGCCTGGTCACCTGTCAAGAACAAGCAGTTTGTACCTGTCGAGTAATATATCTTTTTGTGTTTTAATCCGCGTTTGTAGCGTTCGTAACCGTTAGTAAAGGAGCTAGTCATGGGAATGGTAAGGATAAAAGAACTGTTGGCGCTATGCCTTGCAGGTCTTTTGCTGGCAGGCTGTGCCAGCCAGGATGTGGAAGATAGCGGGGCTGAAATGGAGACCATGGACCAGGCTTCCGAGTCCGATATGGCCAGCGAAGTCGCTGAGGTTGTGGCACCTGCCGGGCCGGTTGTTGAGAATGGCAAGGTGATTATCCCCGTCGACGATGGCATGAACAGCGGCATGACGGAAATGCTTAACGGGATTTTCTATTTCGATTTCGATCAGGCAATTGTGAGACGCACTGGACATGAAGAATTGAACAAGCATGCCCAGGTGCTGGCTGGTGACAGTTATCTCAGGATCCGTCTTGAAGGACATGCTGATGAGCGTGGCACCCGTGAATATAACCTGGCTCTGGGTGAGCGGCGTGCTAATGCTGTAAGGGCTTACCTGGTTGCTCAAGGCGCATCTCGCTCTCAGATTGAAGTCATCAGTTACGGAGAAGAAAAGCCGGCCAATTCAGGCCACAATGAATCTTCCTGGGCTGAAAATCGGCGGGTAGAGATCGTCTACCGTTAAAGCTTCCGATGAGAGTTGCCTTCGCACCTAAAAGTGGTGTGTTGATCACTGCCTTGTTTGTGGCGATCAGCACACCATTTTTCGTTTCTGCCGCAGAATCTCCTGTGCAGGTTGAGTCCAGGGAGTCCATAGGGCTGCCCTATCGCGAACCGATTGAAGAGGAACCGCAGGTTTCTGGTTTCGAGCAGCAATATCAGATGCAATTGTTGCAACAGGAAGTCATGGAACTGCGTGGGGTTGTTGAACGCTTGCAATTCGAATTGCAGCGGATGAAGTCAGTCCAGGATGACCGCTATCTGGAACTGGATGCGAGGCTTCAGCAGGCGATGCGGCCTGCGGAGGACCCATCGACAGGTCTGGTCTCTGATCAATCCGACACGCCAGTTGATCAAGTCGAGGAGAACCTCTCGGAGAGAGAACAATATGACACGGCACAGATGCTTATTCGAAACCGTCAGTATGAGCAGGCAATCGTGCAGCTTGAAGGTTTGATTCAAGCATTCCCGGATGGGGAATATACACCGAATGCCTATTATTGGCTGGGGCAGGTCTACGCGGCTAAGGTAAATCCAGACTTTGAGAGAGCCCGGCAGGCACTGTCACAGGTCATCAGTTATTTTCCCGATCATAGCAAAGTGCCTGATGCAGCTTACGCACTCGGTAAGGTTTATGATGCTCTTGGGGATTGCCAGAGAGCCAGGGAACTGCTGGAGCAGGTCGTCGAACGATACGAAGGCAAATCCGCCGCCAAGCTGGCGGAAAACTATCTGCGTGAATCCATAGACTGCGACGCGTAGCGTGTCTCAACTCCGCATCACCGAAATTTTTCACTCTTTGCAGGGTGAGGCTGCTACGGTAGGTTTACCCACCGCTTTTGTTCGCCTGACTGGTTGTCCCCTGCGTTGCCAGTATTGCGACACTGAATATGCCTTCAGTGGTGGAGAGCTGATTGAGCTCGAGGAGATTCTGCGTCAGGTCGGGACGAAGAAAGTCCGCTATGTCACTGTGACCGGTGGCGAGCCCCTAGCCCAGCCGGATTGCCTGGGATTACTGCAGAGGTTGTGCGACGCTGACTACAGGGTTTCGCTGGAAACCAGTGGGGCGATTGACACCAGCGGTGTGGATGAACGCGTCTCTGTCGTGCTCGATCTGAAGACACCCGGTTCGGGTGAGTTGTCCCGTAATCTCTATGACAACATTGCTCTTCTGAAACCGATAGATCAGGTCAAATTCGTGATTTGTAATCGGGAAGACTACGAGTGGGCGAAATTCAAACTGGATGAGTACCTGCTTCGAGACAGGGTCTCTGAAGTCCTTTTCTCTGCGAGTCATGGTGAGTTGGAATCTGTGGTTCTTGCGCAGTGGATTCTCGATGATGGGCTGGATGTGAGACTACAGGTTCAGTTGCATAAACTCCTCTGGGGAAATAAACAGGGTGTCTAAGTCTGCCGTTGTCCTTTTATCAGGAGGCCTTGATTCCGCCACCGTGCTGGCTATGGCGCTGGCAGAGAGTTACGACTGCTATTGCCTGAGTTTTTCCTATGGGCAGAAGCACAGTACTGAGCTGGACTTTGCTGACAGGCTGGCGGTCAGCATGGGCGTTAAGGAACATCGAACGGCGCAGATCGACATTGGGGCATTCGGAGGCTCGGCGCTCACAGACGGTTCCATCGATGTGCCCGATGCTGACCCGCTCTCGGATGAGATTCCGGTCACCTATGTGCCAGCCAGAAACACTGTGTTCCTGTCCTATGGCCTCGCTTGGGCTGAGGTTCTGGGTGCCCGTTCGATATTTATCGGTGTCAACGCGGTTGACTACTCCGGGTATCCTGATTGTCGGCCAGAGTTCATCCAGGCCTTCGAAAACGTTGCAAACCTGGCGACAAGGACAGGCACTGAAGGATCAAGGATCAGCATTCATACGCCGTTGATAAACCTGACGAAGGGCCAGATTATTGAAAGGGGGCTGCGTCTGGGTGTCAATTATGCCGATACGGTCTCCTGTTACCGGCTCAACGAGGCGGGTCAAGCCTGCGGGCAGTGTGACAGTTGTGTGCTCCGAGCTGAAGGCTTCCGTGAGGCAGGTGTGCCTGATCCTACCCGCTACGTCCCACGAACATGATTTAGTCTGAGACGATGGCCTTTACTGATGCTCTCCTGTAGACGGTCTTTCCCCTCGCAATCGTCTCGATAATGGGAATGTCCTTAAGGTCTGATTTGTCGACCGCCAGCGGGTTTGCGCCCAGAATGACAAGATCGGCCCGCTTTCCAACAGTAATTGAGCCTTTTTCTTCCTCCTCAAAGTACTGATAGGCGGCGCCCAGTGTGACAGCATGAATTGCCTGCATGGTGGTTGCGCGTTGCTCGGGTCCGAGCACATAACCGCTGCGAGTCTCACGGTTAGTAGCAATCCAGAGAAGGCGCATCATGTCCGGAGGAACTACAGGAGAGTCGTTGTGGATAGTATAGGGTACACCCAGTTCATCGGTGCGTGCTACTGGACTGATAAACGATGCCCGTTCTTCGCCAAACGATTTGCGGTGCCAGTCGCCCCAGAAGAAAGGGTGAGCAGCATAGTAAGAAGGGACCATTCCCAGCTTTTTCACCCGATGTAACTGGTCTTCGCGCATCAACTGGGCATGGATAATGACCGTTCGATGATCAGGTACTATCCGACCTTCCAGTGCCTGCCCAACGCCGGCAATCATCATGTCGATTGCCCCATCGCCGTTGGCGTGGGTTAACACGGGTGTCCCATTGTTGATTAGCAGTGAGATTCGTCGGTTGTACTCATCCTGTGGCATGACGGGATAGGCTCGATAACCCGCTTTTGCACCGGGCGGTCCTTCAGTGTAAGGCGCAGAGAGGTAAGCTGTTCTGCCTTGTGGAGAACCGTCTAGCATCAGTTTGACGCCGCCGACCCGAAAGCCATTTTCATACGTCTCGGCAGATACAGTCTCCAGTTCTTTGTCTGATGCCCTGGCACCGCTGACGAACGCAACAACGTCCACAGGGAAGGGGGACTCGCTGGCGGTCTCGCGGAACAAATTGACTGTTCTTGGATCGGTACCACCATCCTGTATGGTTGTTATTCCATAACTGGCATGCAAACGTGCTGAACGCTGCATGGCTTTCTTAGTTAACTCAGGGGTCATGAACTTTGTCATGGGCTTGCGCAGCGGGTACGACGCGGTTTCCTCAAGCACACCGTTGGGTGTGGCAGTGCCTGGTCGTCGTCGAATCACTCCACCGGGCGGGTTCTCAGATTCCGCGGTAATTTTTGCGAGGGTCAGGCCCATAGTGTTTGGTGCCATCAGGTGGCCAGAGACATGAATCAGTGCAATCGGGTGTTCCGTCGATGCCCTGTCGAGATCATCTCTATCAGGATGTCGGTTCTCGTGAATCAGTGAATCGTCATAGCCGTAACCAAAGACCCACTCCCCGGGAGGGATCTCGTGGTCCGCAATCCGAGCCCTGATCAGAGTGACCAGATCAGCCATCGTTTGAACTGTTCCCACAGGCGGGGATGAAAGGTTGATCAATTCACCCCAGGTGCCGACCATTGTCATATGACCGTGGGCATCGATGAAGCCCGGGAGCAACGCGTGCTCGCCCAGTTCCACGATACGGGTGGAGTCAGTGGCGAGTTTGAAGATATTTTCTCGACTGCCAACACTGACGATCCTGTCACCGGCGACAGCTACCGCTTCTGCGGTGGGTTGAGTCTTGTCGACCGTGATGATGGTGCCGGCAACGATCAGGTTTACAGCCCGTGCATTGTCTGCGCTTAGGGTGATGAAGCCCAAGACCAGGCAGGCGAAGAGGGTCTTATGCATGAAGGAATCCTAAATAAACCTCAGGCAGAAATCATAGGGAAAAAAAGAGCGGCAGGTGCCGCTCTTTTTCATTTATTTGACTGAAGGGAATCAGTCGTTGGTCCAGGTTACCGTCAGGCCGTAAGTGCGAGGTGGCGCTGGTGTTGCCTGGCCACTGCCCTGCAGGGGCCAGTTGTGAAGGAAGTAATCCTCGTCATTAGCATTACGGGACCATAGCGTTGTCTCGAGATTACCGTTTGGCCAGACGTAGCTGATCCGCAGGTCAAGGACATCGTATTCCGGTACAGCGGCTGCTTCAATCAGGTCAGGGTCCTGGTAGACCTTGTCCTTGTGACGCCAGTCAGCCTGCCAGGTCAACGTACCACCGTTGCTCAGATCCATGCGATATCGGGCAAGAATGTTGTAAGCCTTGTCCGGCGCATTTCGGAGATCATTTCCTGTTCGGTCACCGCTGAGGCCGGCTCCGCCATCGGGAGGTCGGAAACCAGCAGGTGTGAAGAAGTTGGAAAACTCCGTATCCAGATGGGTGTACGAGCCTGAGATAGTCAGATTGTCAGTAGGCGCTATGATGAACTCAAGTTCATAACCTTTGATGTCTGCGTCGGCAGCATTCTGCGTAATCAGCGAACCACCCTGGCCGATAGGTGCATCTTCTTCGACCAGGAGCTGAAGTATCTGCAGGTCCGTGTAGTCTGTTTCGAAGACGGCGAGGTTAAGTCTTAGCCGGTTATCAAACCATTCTGTCTTAGCACCAATCTCGTAAAGAATGGCTTCTTCCGGATCAAATGGTGTAATCGCGATAAGCTCGTTGGCAGCCAGGCCCTGGTAGCCGCCTGCTTTGTAGCCTTCTGAGACATTGAGATAAAGGAACGCGTCATCGGTAGCTTGCCATTCCAGGCCAAATTTGCCTGTAAAGGCATCCCAGTCTTCACCGGTTTCAAAATCGAAGACTCGAGCGGGTGACAGAACGCTGGGCGTTCCGACCCGACTGATGTCCTTTTCATCATAAGACTGGCGTCCGCCGAGCGTCACTGCCAGGGTATCGGTGATGTTATAGGTGAACTGGCCGAAGATTGAATAGCTGGTTGTCTCATTGCCCTGATCATCGCCAGGTATTATTCCAGGTAACTGGCCAGGCAGCGTCAGCGTAACACCTGGAATGATGATGTCTGAGATCAAGCCCACACTGGATGTTTCGAATCGATCGGTATCTTCCGTCATGTAGTAGAGACCGGCAATCCAGAACAGCTTGTCGTTACCGCCCGTCAGGCGGAACTCATGGGTAAAGGTGTCTGATTCGTCCGTATAGTCATTATTCCCGAAGATAGCGAGGGGTATTGGACCACCGCTATTGACTCCCCTGGACATATAGAGCTGAGCGAGATTAAAGGAGTTGATCGACCATAGCTGCTCAGAATCGACATTACGGAAAGAAGTCAACGACGTAAATGTAACTGAATCAGTCAGCTCATAGTCGAACCGGGCGGTCACGCCGAAAATGTCGGTCTTGGAGTATCCTGGATCTTCAACAAAGTTCTCGTGAATGTCTTCGCCATAGTTGGGATCCAGCGTACTGTCCTGCAGGAAGGGAATGCCTCCGGGGCCTATCGTCAGATAGGTAGGGCCAGCCCTGTCCATCGTTGAGTAGTTGGCGGTTAGGTTGACTTCCAGTCGATCAGATGGGGTCAGCCGAAGAGCAGCCCTGATGCTATCAGTGTTGACGTCATGCTGGTCATCGACGTCGGTGTCCGGGAAAAACGTCGGGAACCGATCGATCATCGAATCGACATAACCGTCACGTCGGCGACTGGAGAACGAAACCTTACCAAACACATTGTCAGCGATAGCGCCACTCACCAGACCGCGCACAGTAATTTCGTCGAGACTGCCGGCAGTTCCCTCGAACTTCATGACCGTTTCCTCGGTCGGCTTCTTGGTGACAAGACTGACGGCTCCGCCGATGACATTTTTACCAAAGAGAGTCCCCTGTGGGCCACGCAACACCTCGACTCGTTCCAGGTCAAACAGGTCGAAGTCAGAACCAGCAGATCGACCGATATAGACTTCATCGATAAAAACAATGACTGACTGGTCACCGCCGGCACCGTCCTCGTTGGATCCAATGCCGCGGATATAAAACTGCGGCTGGCCCGGGTTGAAGACACCCATGGTGAAACCAGGTGTGCGTTCGGTGATACCCTTGATGTCGACGATACCCTGCGCATCCAGTTCTTCACCGGTGAACGCGGTAACTGCGACCGGTACGCTTTGCAGGCTTTCTGCACGACGCTCTGCGGTAACAATAATTTCTTCGATGGTGCCTTCGGCAGCCCATGTCGTCATGGACAGACCGGACATCGCCCCCAATGCTGCGATCGCAGCAAATAACCGTG
>CAXPUI010000285.1:0-5972 GCA_964220205.1 Candidatus Allofontibacter communis
TGCCACGATCGACTTCAGGCATCCTCTGTACAAGACTTAACGTCGCCTGAGGCGCAAGCACATCCAGAACAATGTCCGGTTCTTTTGTCCTGAGATGGGAATAAATGACCTGGGACATAACCATGTCCCCTACCCACGCCGGACCAATAACCAGGACACGACGAGCCATAACTCAACTGATGCAGCACGGCCATAGTGGATTTACGTCCCGTCGACCCATGGCCTGATCGACGCACGTCGCCTGCAGCTTTTCTGTAACAGGGGCCTGCTGCCCAGTCCTGATAATCCATCCATCCAGTCCCGGGACATGAAATACTTCTGCAGCGGTACCCGCAAAGAACACTTCCTCCGCCAGGTAAACTTCATCACACGCTATTCGCCGCTCACTGACTTGCTGCCCTGCGTCATCAGCTAACGTGAAAACCGTCGCGGGAGTAATGACTTCCAGGCCAGAAGTCAGTTCGGGACACTCGAGGAGGCCCGGCATCAGATGAGAGAATATCTCACCACTTCCATCAGCCTCGCAGCGCTCATTGCCCAACAGGACCGCGTTCTCACAACTGCAGTCTATTGCCTGTTCCAACGCCAGCATGGAGTTAATGGCCATTGGCCTGCGCTTTAGCCATGGTGATATTGACAGGATATCGGGTATACGAGGATGTCCGTACCCTGAATTCTTCGACCCGTTCTTTCGGTTGCATAAGCTCGTAGGCCCTCAAAAACCCCATGACCATCATGTCATGTCTGCGTCAGTAAATGCGCCTGCGCTGCTTCAGCCATGTTAACGATTTTCTTAGCCGGTTGAGGCTCTTTTTACCGCTACTTTTTGCCGCTATTTTCGACGCGTTGTTGCCAACCATACGTAAGGCGCAGGCTCAACGATTTTTTCGAGGCCAACTCGGAGCCCGGGTATTGGACCATAAAATAAATGCCAACAATAGCCCGGGAAGAATCCGCCAGGTCAAACTCCACATCTATAGTCGTTAAAAAATGTCTCCGGCCAGGAGTAGATTGCATGACACAGCGGCGGTCGAACTGCCACTTTGCGAACCGAAGTGTCCGAACGACACTAGATTAGTTAGGCTGTAGCGGGTACAAGAACTACTGCATCCCGGAAAAAGGGGCGACTCGAAGTACTTCGGCAATCGTGGTCTCTCCGGCTGCTACCTTTAAAGCACCACTGAGCCTCAGTGTTTTCATGCCTTCCTTCATCGCCGTTACGCGAAGCTTGCCGATTTCCGAGTTTTCATCAAGGACCTCCTTGACGACATCGGTAATCGGCATCAATTCATAAATACCCTGCCGGCCCATATAACCCGTATCTCGACAATCGAGGCAGCCAACAGGATGGTAGAGTTGCGCCGGCATTTTCATCTTCCAGGGCTTGGTTAAGGTCTCCCAACCATCAGGGTCTGGATCGCCCAGTACCTTGCAACTCGAGCATAGGGTCCGCACCAGTCGCTGCGCCATAATACCGAGAACCGTCGCCTTGATCAGGTAGGGTGCAACGCCCAGTTCGAGCAATCGGGTCACCGCCGAAGGCGCGTCATTGGTATGCAAAGTCGATATCACCAAATGACCCGTGAGAGCAGCCTGAATCGCCATTTCGGCAGTCTCCAGATCACGAATCTCGCCCACCATGATAATGTCCGGGTCCTGCCTGAGCAGAGCACGGACGCCATCCGCAAAGTTCAGGTCAATATTGTGCTGTACCTGCATCTGATTGAAGCTCGGCTCAACCATTTCAATGGGGTCTTCGATCGTACAAACATTGACGTCCTCATTAGCCAGGTGTTTGAGACTGGTGTAGAGCGTCGTGGTCTTGCCAGAACCCGTTGGACCCGTGACCAGGACAATACCATTCGGATTACTGACCATGGTCTCCCACCGCTGGTAGTCATCATCTCCCAGACCAAGCTGTTCAAAGGACTTTAGCAATATGTCCGGATCAAAAATCCGCATCACCATCTTCTCGCCGTGGGCAGTAGGCAACGTAGACAACCGTAACTCTACTTCGTGCTGCTCTGCAGTCTTCGTCTTGAGGCGACCGTCTTGGGGCCGCCTCTTCTCAGCAACGTCCATACGACCCAGTGTTTTCAGTCGACTGATGACGGCTGTCATCACGGGCGATGGCAATTCATAGACGAGATGCAACACACCATCGATGCGGAATCGCACACGGCCCTTTTCCCTTCGCGGCTCAAGATGGATGTCACTGGCACGCTGGGTAAAGGCGTAGTTCAGCAGCCAGTCGACGATATTCACAATATGAGCGTCGTTGGCTTCCATCTGGTCAATCTGGCCAAGCTCTAACATCTGCTCAAGGTTCGTCAGAGAGCTGCTGCTGACGCCCGCAGCAGTCGCCTTGTTGACTGACCGGGCCATGGTGTAGAACTCAGCGGTGTAACGCCTTATGTCTGCGGGATTCGCAATAACCCGCGTCAGTGTCTTGCCGGGTTGCGACTGCTCAATGGTCGCTTCCCACGAATGCAGATAGGGTTGGGCACTGACGATGACCACCTCATCTTCCTTCACCTCCAGCGCCAATATCTGGTGGCGTTGCGCAAACTCATAGGACATCACCCGGGTTACAACAGTCGAATCAATCTTCAACGGATCGATCCGAACATAGGGTTGCCTGGCTTTTTCAGCGAGCCAGATCGTCAGCGATTCAAGATCCAGCGAAACGCCTGTGTTCGCCTGATCGTCAAACAATTCTTCGGCGATTAGCTCTAAGGGATTCCAATCAAGCTGCTCTTTTCGACGTGTCTTTAAACCTAATTGGTCAGAGGCCTGTTGTGACAGTCGACCAGCCGCCACCAGTTCATCGGCAACGCTACGGAGACTCAATGAAATATCGGGTTTTTTCGTTTTGGTTTCCTGAAGGCTCACGAGGTGCCCCTGACTAACCATGATTCTCGGTACACCTTACACGACACCAGGCAAGGGTCACAACGATCCCAGGACGCACGGTAGTCGCCCGGATAACAGAAATAGCGCAAAAAACCGGGTTACGGCTACCCGAGGGCCAGCTAGACGTCCCGTAACAGCCTGATTATAATCCGCGGCCGCCGATCAGACGACCAGCAACATGGCCTTTAATCAGGATCACATCAAGTGGTTCCGGGACTCATCTCCCTACATTGACGCCCATCGTGGCAGAACATTCGTGCTCTGCCTGCCCGATACTGCTCTGCAATCACCAAACCTGGACAATGTTATTTCCGATATTGCCCTGCTGAATTCTCTGGGAATCCGGCTGGTGCTGGTATTCGGCACCGAGCAACAGGTTATCGAGCACCTTGACGTCGAATGGCCCACCAACAGCAGCTACCGAGTTACATCTCCGTTTATCCTGGAGACGGTCGTCAAGATCAACAGTACGCTAACGACGGAACTGATGTCTCGAATTTCTTCCAGCCACCTCGAGTCACCAGGCACCAGGCGGGATATTCCAACCGTCTCTGGCAATTTCCTGCGTGCCAAGCCCCTGGGCACCATCAACGGTATCGACCATCAGCAAACCGGCTGTGTCAGGCGCGTTAACGCCGCAGCCTTGCATCATCATCTCGAAGGGGGGGCAATTGCACTTGTACCAACCCTGGGCTACTCACCTTCTGGCGAGATCTTCCACCTGGAGATCCATGAAACAGCGAGCCAGGTCGCCCAGGCGCTGCAGGCCGACAAACTCATTTTTCTCTCTCCGGATGAAGGCCTGCGAGACAGCACAGGCGACGTAATCAACGAAGTGGACTTAAGTCATCGCGAAAACATCACGTTGGCCCCCGGCAATGACATTCTCATCAGTTCCTGCGATCAGGCCTGCAGGGCTGGTGTACCCAGATGCCACATCATCAGTTATCACGACGACGGAGCAATGCTCGAGGAGTTGTTCACCCGCGATGGATGCGGGACCCAGGTTGTCGGTCACAGCTACGAACAGATACGTCCCGCAGACATGGATGATGTCCCGGGCATCCTCCGCCTTATAGAACCCCTAGAAAGTGCAGGCGTACTGGTCAAACGTTCAAGGGAGCGGGTCGAGTCTGAGATTGAACAATTCATAATCATAGAGAGAGATGGTCTGCTTATCAGCTGTGCGGCACTCTTTCCATTCGGTCAATCGGGTGAGGTCGCCTGTGTGGTTACTCATCCCGATTACCGAAAGAGTGATCGCGGTGATCGACTCCTTGAAGCCATAGAGTCCAAAGCCAGACAAATAGGTATCGAGCAGTTGTTCGTCCTTACCACCCAAAGCCTGCACTGGTTTACGGAAAGGGGGTTTACCGAGTGTACCGTAGAGGAACTACCTCGGCAGAAGAGGGACTTCTATAACTTTCAACGCAACTCGAGAGTGCTTCACAAAGAAGTAAACTGAATTCTCCCCGTGAGTGACGAGCGGACAGCGACACGCTATCCCTGTGTCGACTCATGAACAAAGTCGACGAGCGCCTTGACGTTATCCACCGGCGTCTCCGGCAAAATTCCATGACCGAGATTAAAAATGTGCCCTGGTCGGCCCCCGGCATCATCGAGCACAGCCTTGGCGCTCTGCAACACAGATTCACGATCAGCAAACAGCGCTACCGGATCAAGATTACCCTGCACAGCCTTGACACCCATCAGCTCCCAGCTTTCCTTCAGGGGGGCTCGCCAGTCCAGCGCGATAACATCACCGCCCGCTTCTGCCATCAACGGCAGTAATGAGGGGTTACCGGTGCCAAAATGAATCACCGGCACCCGACCTGAAATAGCCTCTATCAGCCGCTGGCTGTGCGCAAAGACATGCTCACGATAATCATGGACAGACAAGGCGCCAACCCAACTGTCGAAAATCTGGACTGCCTGCACCCCCTCGTCAATCTGGTAACTCAGATAATCGATAGCGGTACTCGTCATCTTGTCCATCAGCGCTTTGAAGGCTCCTCGGTCACTCAACATGAGACGCTTCACCTCAATGTAGTTTCGCGACCCCTGACCCTCAACCGCGTAGGAGGCAAGAGTGAAAGGTGCCCCGCCAAACCCAATGAGCGGAATATCCCCAGGCAATTCGGCACGGATCAACTGGATGACTTCACCGATATAGGGCATCGTTTCAGCCGCGGGATCCACACGGAGATGGTCTATATCGGCACCCGTGCGCACTGGATTAGCTATGTTCGGTCCAATGCCTGGGAGATAATCCAGCTTCAGTCCCATCGGTTCAAGGATAGGCAGTAGATCAGCAAACATAATCGCTGCATCGACGCCAAGAATCCGTTGAGCATCGCAGGTTACCTGGGCCGCCAAATGCGGGGTCTTGAAGAAGTCCAGGCTGGGTGTTGAACCCTTCACCTCATGATATTCCTTCATGTAACGCCCCGCCTGGCGATTAAGCCATATCGGTGTGTAGTCCGCGGGTTCACCTCTACAGGCTTTGAGAAAAGCAGATTCTTGTAGCTTGTCGCTCATATCCAGCCACTGAAAAAATGGGCGGATTATACATGCTTGGCGCCCGTCGTACCTGTTGTTAATACTTGACCCGCGCAGGACCGGCGAAGGCCCTCTCACCATAGCCCCCAACAAGGGATTCGACGCTGTAGACCGCTATTGCAGTCGATATTCCCTTTAGCTGCCTTTGGCCGCGATAACTCATGTTGACCCACGGCCAAAGCAACCTGAAGGTTGCTTCAGAGACCAGTATTTCATCGGAATCTGCGACACTTTCAATCCTGCTGGCCAGGTTAACCGAGTTACCAAGAGCCGTGTAATCCTTACGCTTATCGGAGCCGAAACTACCCACCAGACAATCGCCAGAATGAATACCTATCCGAACATGAGGCCTATAGGGATCCAGTTCATCGAGCCGTTCTCTCATGGCTAACGCCATCACCACACAGGCATAGGCGTCGGCTACCGAGCCGGCGGACTCCGGATCGCCGAAAAACACCATCAGACCATCCCCAAGAAACTTGTCCAGCGTGCCACCGTGC
>CAXPUI010000286.1:0-4335 GCA_964220205.1 Candidatus Allofontibacter communis
CTTGTTCGGTTTGCCCTTGAGATTATTGTAGTAATGGATAATCCTGATCGCAGAGTCGTTTGCAGTAGAACCACCGCAGGTATAGAACACATGATTCAGTGTTCCAGGAAGAATATGCGATAGCCGCTCGGCCAGAAGTGCTGCTGGTTCGTTGGTAGAGTGGCCAAATGGATTGTAATACTGCATTCGCAGGACCTGGTCACGGATTGCATCAGCCATCTCCTCTCTGCCATGACCGATATTCACGCACCAGAGCCCGCTAATGCCGTCGAGATATTGCCTGCCATCTATATCGCTTACGTACAGGCCCTCTGCGTGACTGATGACCTGGCTGCCTTCCTGTTTGAAGGTGGAATAGTCCGTGTATGGATGAATCATGTGTTCCCGATCCATCGCCCAAATGGATTTTTGAGCTATATCCTCTTCTCGCACACCTATCTCGCCACTGTTCCTACTAAGTTCGGCACAATATCATCACGAGAAGTTGATAAAAAATAGTCCCCGAAGTGGGTACAATGCACAAAATCATCTTTTTCGGGCATTGATATTTCTCTAAACGGTGAGGACTGGTACGAGAGGCTGTCAGCGCTGATCGATACCATCAACAACTCAAGGTTCTATTCCGAGCTCGCT
This sequence comes from Candidatus Allofontibacter communis, assembly GCA_964220205.1. Taxonomy (GTDB): domain Bacteria; phylum Pseudomonadota; class Gammaproteobacteria; order Pseudomonadales; family Azotimanducaceae; genus UBA9659. Next base: position 634 of record CAXPUI010000286.1, read on the forward strand.
CGTATCTGCGAGACCCTCAGTGGTTATGACAGTACGGTCATCATCGCGTTTATCGACCAGCAGAAACCAAGATTGCTGTTCAGCAATCTGAGTGCTGAAGACGAATCACCAACCCTCGGCCCCTATTTCGATGGCGCTTACCTGCTGGATCCCCTTTATGACCTTTTCAGGAAAAGCTCGCCGGATGGCGTGTTTCGATTGAAAGACATAGCGCCCGATGGATTCTTCGAGACAGAGTACTATCGCAGTTATTTCAAGAACACCCGGCTTATTGACGAAACAGGACTACTGGTCCGCCTGCATTCAGGGTTTCAACTGGCAATTTCCTGTGGACTGAGGGATTCCAGTACACCCCGTGAACTCCAGGTCCAGGACCTGCATACCGTTTTTCCGGTGTTAGCGTCCGCCTGTCGCCTGCACTGCTCAACGGACGCACAACTGGTTGAAATCTCAGGCGAGGAAGACACATCCGGGGAATTCGGTTCGACACTGGATCTTGCCTTCGCCAATTTTGGTCGGGATTACCTGACAGGACGCGAATGTGAAATTGTTCACCTGATTCTCAAAGGTTACGCCAGCAAGTCCATCGCCGAACTACTTGGTATAAGCGTTGACACTGTCAAAGTGCATCGCAAAAGATTCCACGCGAAACTGAATGTTTCATCTCAGGCAGAACTTTTTTCACTATTCCTCGAAGCAATTTCCATGGTACCGCTAGGCAGCGACCAGGATCCCCTGAATTTCTATTATGAAAGCCAGGAAATCATCTCTACCGACACCTAACCCTGCCGGGGTATTTCACCGCCGGTTCTAATGCTCTACCCTTAGACGAGATACTGAGGGTTCAAGATGAGCACACCTGTGAAAATCAATCCTGACCGTCTCTGGCAGAGTCTGATGACAATGGCCGAAATCGGTGCGACCGATCTCGGTGGCTGCAATCGCCAGGCACTGACTGAACTCGATAAAGAGGGCCGGGACCTGTTCGTTAACTGGTGCCATGAGGCAGGCTGCGTCACCGAATTTGACGCCATGGGAAACCTCTTCGCAAGACGCCCCGGCACAAACCCTGATGCCGGGGTTGTTATGGCAGGCTCACATCTCGACACACAGCCAACCGGCGGTCGCTTTGATGGTGTTTACGGTGTCCTGAGTGCGCTAGAGGTGGTTCGTACGCTTAACGACCACAACATCGAGACTGAACATCCCATTGAGATTGTGTCCTGGACCAACGAAGAAGGCGCGCGGTTTTCGCCGGCCATGGTCGGCTCAGGCGTCTGGTCAGGCGAATTTGACCTCGACTATGGACTGACCCGCATGGACAAGGAGGGTGTAACCCTTGGCCAGGCCCTTGAAGGTATAGGTTATGCCGGTCATCGACCTACCGAGCCTGGTGATATCAAGGCCGCTTTCGAGCTTCACATAGAACAGGGACCCATTCTCGAAAACGAGAAGACCCAGATCGGGATTGTCTCCGGCGTGCAGGGCATGAACTGGTATGACCTCAAACTGATCGGCAGTCCGGTCCACGCCGGCCCAACCCCGATGGACAGCAGGCAGGACCCCATGATGGCACTAGGATCAGTCGTCAATCGCCTCTATGCCCTCGCCGAAGACCATGCACCCTTATCGCGGGTGACGTTCGGCGATATCTCGGCGGAACCGGGTGCCCGCAATACGGTCCCCGCGAGCGTGACTGTCAGCCTCGATATGCGTCATCCAGACCAGGCGATACTGGACGGGATGGACTCGACCATGCGATCTATCCTGGCGGAAGAAAGCGAGCGTTTCGGTCTGGAACATGAGGTACACGACGAGTGGCGATCGCCTGCTGTTGTCTTCGACCGTAACTGTGTTGCTGCTATCGAACAGGCGGTTGACGTCCTGGAACTGAAGGCAAAATCCATGTTCTCTGGTGCAGGTCATGACTCGGTTTATGTCTCCCGGGTAGCCCCGACAGCCATGATTTTTGTCCCGTGTGAGAAGGGCATTTCCCACAACGAAGCAGAAAACATGACCGCTGACGATGCAGCAGCCGGGTGCAATGTTCTACTCCACGCGATCCTGGAGCGAGCTAGCTGAAAGCAGCGAAGTCCTGACGCAGGCTTTCCTCGGTTAATCCGTACTGGCCCGCGATAGTCTTGAAAAAGGGATCCCAGTGATTGACCAGGACATCAACTTCATCGTTGTCAGCCTGGAGATTATTGTAGGCAGTTTCGCCCGGGATCCTGATTCTCTGGTCCGGTCGCGTAGGGCACTCTTTAACAGCCCTCACAAAAGCATCGGACCGCTCTTTGACCGCTGCAATCGGCCCAAACACGGCAGGATTGATACAGATGTAGTAACTGCCGCCAACCGTGGTTGTCGCCTCACCCTCACCTTCCATGGCGGCAAGGTAGTCGTCTGTGTCTGATATTTCCGGGACCGGTACTCCCAGCGGGTTAATGATTGCCGCCATCGCTTCATTCCAGAGATTCAGCGCATAGGTACGCGGTGTCTCAATCTGCCCGGCGCAGGAGTAACCCCAGACCCTGCCATAGCCCGGGTAAGGCTGCGCATAGGGTGTCGGATCATCAGTGACATCACCCGTTTCAGGATCAATACACCCTTTTCCCTGCATTGGTTTCTTATGAATCATAGCTTCTGAAATATCTGCATCGTAGAACTCTGCAAATTTGAGAGATGCCCAGATGGGGGGTTCTGAACCTGAAGGTGCGATTGAATCAAACGGTGGCACGGACAAGACGTTCCGTTTACCACCGTAGGGAGCCGCGAGCGGCGGTGTATTGTTGGACGCTATCGCCATCATGTCGTGCTGGTACGCCTTGTAGACATAGGCGGCAAAGCTGCCTGCATCGTTATGGTTCCCGCCGAAAACCATAGCAATACCGCTGGTTCTGGCCTTCTCGATGGCCACGTCCGCCATTACATTCAACGCGTAGTAGCCGGATGATCGCCGCCCGTCTACAACCGCCCAGGCAGGGCCTTCATCAATAACTTCAGGGGTAGCCGCCATATCAATAACATTGACCTTAAGCGAAAGGTCAATGACCTCATAAACTCCCAGCCCCTGGTTCAGCTTTCCCTGCAGATGCGCAAAACCAATGGCATCTGAAACACACTTCGCATGCTCCTCACTGCCACCGGCTGCCATCACCACCCTTTCAATGGCATACCGAAGAAACCCGACGCTTTCACGTCTCAACTCGTCACTCATCGAAATTCTCCTTCGTTAGAAATCATCAGGATTCAGCCAGCTTTGTCCTTGCCCGCAGACTGGTGCCGACGGACGAACCGCCACAGAGGCTGAGCGCCTGGCCATTAATAAAATCGCAATCGCGACTAGCGAGAAAGTGGATGGCCGCCGCGACTTCCTCAGGCTCGCATATCCGGCCAAGCGGTACCGTCATCTCCTCAGATTTGAGCAGTACATCACCGCCTTCCTCATGCGCCATTGGCGTATTCACTGAGGTCGGGCAGACACAGTTGACCCTTATGCCACGATCACCAAGCTCAAGCGCCGCTGTTTTGGTTACGCCAACAGCGGCATGCTTCGAGGCAACGTATGAACCGATATCGACGACACCATGTATCCCGGCCATCGAGGAAGTATTGACGATTCTGGCACCATCATTCATATGAGGCACAGCGGCTTTTATGCCGTTGACGATACCCATCAGGTTAACATCGAGACAGTACTGA
>CAXPUI010000287.1:0-2422 GCA_964220205.1 Candidatus Allofontibacter communis
CTTTTCAAGATGGTGTCATGACTTCCCCGTTGAGCGTTCGCGATAGCGTGAGTAAGCGCAACACAGGAACAACCATAGAATTTAAGCCCAACGCAAAGTACTTCGACTCCGGGAAATTTTCGATTTCAAGATTGAAGCATTTGCTCAGAGCCAAGGCAGTACTGTGTCCAGGCCTTTCGGTGATCTTTGTTAACGAGCAAGAGACAGGTGAGGCTCGGACGACCGAGTGGCGCTATGAGTCCGGACTGGAGGACTATTTATCCTCAGAGCTTGAAGGCTTTGAACTATTGCCAAAGGCACCTTTCACAGGCTCCCAAGCTGCCCAAAGTGAGGCGGTCGATTGGGCCGTTCAATGGCTGCCTGAAGGCGGACAACCGCTCACCGAAAGTTACGTCAATCTCATTCCAACCGGTCTTGGCGGCACCCATGTCAATGGCCTGAGAACGGGTTTGCTTGAGGCGCTGCGGGAGTTCTGCGAATTCCGCAATTTACTGCCACGGGGATTGAAAATCGCGGGTGAGGATATCTGGGAGCGCTGCGCCTACGTGTTGTCTGCAAAGATGCTGGACCCGCAATTCTCTGGTCAAACGAAAGACCGTCTCAATAGCCGTGAAATTGCTGGTTACATTGCCTCCGCCGTGAAGGACAGCTTTAGTTTGTGGCTCAATCAACATACTGAAGAAGGCCAGTTACTGGCGGATATGGCGATCCATAATGCTCAGGCCCGTCTCCGAGCAGGTAAAAAAATTGTTCGAAAAAAAATCACGACTGGCCCTGCGTTGCCAGGAAAGTTAACGGATTGCTCTTGCCAAGACGCGATGATGGGAGAGCTATTTCTGGTCGAGGGAGATTCCGCTGGAGGCTCGGCGAAACAAGCCCGGGATCGTGAAACTCAGGCCATCATGCCGCTGAAGGGCAAAATCCTGAACACCTGGGAGGTCGATTCCGTCGATATTCTGGCTTCTCAGGAAGTGCATGATATCTCCGTCGCTTTAGGGATGGATCCTGGTTCGGACGATTTATCTGGGTTGCGATACGGCAAAGTGTGTATTCTCGCCGATGCCGATTCTGATGGCTTGCATATCTCAAGTCTGTTGATCGCATTGTTCGTCAAGCATTTCCCGGCGCTGGTGCGCGAGGGACACGTATTTGTTGCGATGCCGCCGCTTTATCGGGTCGATGTTGGTAAAGAAGTGTTCTACGCGCTGGATGAATCTGAACGCGCCGCGAAACTCAATCGTATCGAGACTCAGAAACTCAAAGGCAAGGTCTCGGTTCAACGTTTCAAAGGGCTCGGTGAAATGAATGCTCTGCAATTGAGAGAAACGGCGATGTCGGCGGATACTCGACGTCTGGTGCGACTGACCATTGATGAACCCACCGAAGTCAATAATTTATTAGATATGCTGCTTGCAAAAAAACGTGCTGGAGCTCGGAAGACCTGGCTCGAACGCAAGGGTGATCTTGCTGAATTGATTTAGATCCAAGGAATCAAAATGACTGAAGATATCGATGTGAGCAACATTGAGAACCTGTCGCTCGCAGAGTTTACTGAAAATGCCTACTTGAATTACGCGATGTACGTGATTAACGACCGGGCGTTGCCGCACATTGGTGATGGCTTCAAGCCTGTTCAGCGTCGAATTGTCTATGCGATGTCAGAACTCAGATTAAACGCCGACGCTAAATACATGAAATCGGCCAGAACCATTGGCGATGTAATCGGCAAATACCACCCCCATGGGGATGCTGCGAGTTATGAAGCGATGGTTTTGATGGCGCAATCGTTCACTTATCGGTACCCGCTCGTTGATGGTCAAGGTAACTGGGGTTCACCTGATGACCCAAAATCTTATGCTGCGATGCGCTATACCGAATCAAAACTTACGGGCTATTCTAAAGTCCTGTTGTCTGAACTAGGGCAGGGCACAGCCGAGTGGATCGCAAATTTTGACGGCACGATGGAAGAGCCGCTGGTGCTGCCAGCTCGATTGCCCAATTTGTTGCTCAACGGAGGTACGGGGATTGCCGTGGGTATGGCAACAGACATCCTGCCGCACAACCTCAATGAAATCGTCAGCGCCTGTATTCACCTTTTGGATTCTCCGAAAGCTTCAGTGCTTGACCTAATGACCCACGTGAAGGGCCCTGATTTTCCAACAGGCGCAGAGATTATTTCCTCTCCTGAGGAAATTCTACAAAATTATGAGACAGGTCGCGGCAGCGTCCGTGCGCGAGCTGTCTACAGCATTGAGGCTGGTGAGATTGTGATTGCAGCGCTGCCTTATCAGGTTTCGGGCACGAAAATCCTGGAGCAGAGTGCCGCGCAGATGCAGGCTAAGAAGCTTCCGATGGTTGTGGACTTGAGAGATGAGTCGGACCATGAGAATCCAACGCGAATTGTCATCGTCCCACGCAGTAA
>CAXPUI010000288.1:0-4318 GCA_964220205.1 Candidatus Allofontibacter communis
TCATTGTTGGATTTACCCTTCGGATTAAAGTCAGACCCACCCTTGCCACCACCCATAGGCAGTCCGGTCAGGCTGTTTTTGAAAGTCTGCTCGAATCCCAGGAATTTCAGCACACTGAGATTGACCGAGGGGTGAAACCGCAACCCACCCTTGTAGGGGCCAATGGAGTTGTTGAACTGCACCCGGTAACCGCGCTGGTTACGAATGTTACCGGCGTCGTCCGTCCAGGGAACTCGAAACATGATCACCCGATCAGGCTCAGCCATGCGCTCAAGAATCTGCATCTCGTGATAAATGGGCTTGTCCGCGATATAGGGGAAGATACTTTCTGCAACCTCAGATACCGCCTGCAGAAACTCAGGTTCATGGGGATTACGTTTTTCAACCCCGCTCAGAAAGCGCTTGAGATACTTGTCTGTCTCTCCAGTGATATTCTTGCTCATGGATACTCCAGGTAACGGCCAATAGCAGGACTTTACCTGTGAACATCACCGCTTCCAAGCTGGTTTCAGCATGCACTTTTTTCCAATCAGACCTCTTCAGCCTTCTTGCTCCGGGTTGCAGGTCCATCAGGGCTGGCAGATTTCGCAAGAGGGTTTACGCAGATACATGACCTGAAATCCGACCGGTACGTTCCAGTTCGTGCGGAATACTCGAGGCAGCTACGATGCTGAGCAAGGACGACAGTTTGGACAAAAGTGTCGCAGAGTTAGAAGACGCGGTTAACAGAGGGTCAATGTTAAGAGAGAACCGGTAAAAAACCAGTAAAGAACCAGTAGAGGAACTGGACGAGTTAGGCAGGTAACCCGGGGCACAGCGTGCCCCGGTTGCCTGATTGCTGGTAAAAAAAGCGGCTAGAAAGATGCCGACAAGGTCACACCATAGGTAGAGGGTTCATTCCACCAACCACGAGAAGTCAACCCACCAATCGTTGCCCAGCGTTGCTCCCGTTCATCGGTAATGTTTCTACCCCAAACAGAGATGCTGTAGTTTTCAATTGAATAGGAGATATTCGCATTAACATTGTAGATGCTGTCCAGGTGACCCAGGGGATCATTGGACGAATTGGTTTCCATGTCATCCCTGAAGCGATAGGACACTCGACCTTTGAGATCGCCATTGCCGATCTGCATGGTGTAGGACGTCGTCAAGCCAAAAGTGTTTTCCGGCGTATTACGGGGTACCAGGTCGGAATTATCCGTGACGATGCCGTCGCCGGTAAGGTCGGCGATGTAGTCATCATACTCCGAATCCAGGTAACCATAAGTCACCAGCAGGTCCCAGGCTTCCGTGATCTGGTAACGCATTTCCAGTTCAATACCGGTCATTTCAAGCGTCGATGCATTTCGAACCACCGTTGCCACATTGGCCAGATTCACCGGAATCAGGATCGATTCCTGCTTGTCATCATAGTCAGACCTGAAGATCGCGCCGTTAAATATCATTCGGCCGTCGAGCAACGTGGTCTTCCAACCGAACTCGTAATTCTTTACGTATTCAGGATCATAGGCAGGATCGATCAGGTAATTCGCCTGGCGGGCGAAGAATCCGCCACTCTTAAATCCTTCGCTGTAGGAACCATAGAACATGACATCATCGTTCATCTGGTATCGAGCACCAACCTTAGGCGTAGTTTCAGTCCACTTCTGGTCAGCGTTGAAAGGATTGAATATGCCAGGCCAGGGTTCTCCCCTGAGCGGGTAATAGCCCGGAGCCGAAGCACCGCCTACAAAGTCCTTCTCTTCTTCTGTCCAGCGGAAGCCGGCAGTCAGGGTCCACTGGTCATTGAGATACCAGTCAGCGGAGAAAAACGCTGCCAGCGACGTCGTTACCTGGCTTTGACCGTTGTTACCGGCAACATCATCTTCCCAGGGAAATACATCATCATACCCGGGCACACCTACCCTGCCGGAGGGCCAGGGCGGTACGCCCAGGCGGGACAACTGGTAAAAGAGATCAAAAACATCCCAGCGCTGATCAAAGTCAGTTTCCCAGTCATACAGACCTGCAATAAACTGGACCTTATCCGAGAACTGCGACGTAATCCTGAACTCATGACTGGTCTGCTCCCAGTCATTGAAGAAGTTCATGCGCAGGAGATGAGCTGGCGCACCATCAAAGTCCTGCATGTTCTGTTCGTCCATATCACGTCTGGTATAGATATAGGTATAAAGGAAATTGTCTGTATCATAGTTGGCCGTGATGATCGTCGACTTGTACTCGTTGTCACTGAAGTTCGATCCATCAGATTCAGTCGTATCCGGGCCGTCGTTGGCGAATATCTCGCAACCATTGGCCGGATCAAAGCCGATCAGGCTGATCGTACAGGCGAGTTCACCCACCCTGTTACGATTGACATAAGCTCCCTGCTCACTCTGGTCTTCCATGATTTCGTAGTGCAGCTTGATGTCAAAGTTATCAGTGGGTGCCCACAGCGCAGCGAATCCATAGTTCGTCTTGTCATCGCCGCCAACGTCCCTATCCAGGGTCGTGTTCTTGACATGGCCATCATGCTCGATCTTGGCGCCAAAAACCTTCAATCCCAGGGTGTCCTGAATAATCGGAATCTGTGCGACCGCCTTAATATCCTGTCGGCCATACTCACCGCCGGTAAGACTCAGGTCAAAACTCATGTCATCCAGTGACACGGGCGTGCGAATAATATTCAGGATTCCACCAGTCGTGTTTTTACCAAACAGGGTGCCCTGTGGTCCGCGCAGTACCTCAATTCGCTCGATATCGAAGTTCTCAAGAAGTACACCACTGGAAGTACCCAGAAACATACCATCCATGACAACCCCGATAGAGGGGTCGAAGCTTTTGTCGCTTTCCAGTGACGCCACTCCTCGGATCGTGATAGCAGCCCCGCTGGCAATACCCGGTGTCCGGTTGATAAACAGGTTAGGTGCAAATGCCTGAACATCCTCAATTCGGCGTACCGTCTCTTCCTGGAGCTGGTCCGTTATCGCAGAGACCGCCAGCGGCACATCCTGGATGGATTCATCCTTTTTACGAGCCGTGACAGTAATCTCCTCGATAGCGAGATTATCTGCCGCCAGTGCCAGATTGGGTGTAATGCTGAGCGACATGGCCACAGCGACTACCCCCAGGTAACTTGCAGACCACACAAGTGCTTGCTTAATTCGCATATTGTTCCTCCTCAGTAACCTACGCGTTGGTATTCGATGAGATCGGGATCGACCGATCATTTTTTGTTTTTGCGGGTTCTTCCTGTTCACTGGCCATGGCCATAACAAGCTCCTCAAGTTTCCTCGACAACCATTCCCGTCGTGTGCCAACGGTAAATGGCAGAAGAGTCACGCAATGATTCATCTGTGTCAGATTGATGAATCGCTCCAGCGAAATCTGTTCTCTTGTCCACAGAAAGACGGCACCCCATTGGTTGCCCGCAATCATCTGCGCAATCGTTTCAATGTCTGCGCCCGGGCTGAGTTCACCTTCTCGTTCAGCGGCCTCAAGCGACCGGGTCGCTGCCTGATGAATATGGCGAACCCGCTCTTCGGAGGTTCGCGCATCATCATCGGACTGAAAAATTATGCTGAGGATGACAGCCATAAGAGCAGGTTCCTCACGAAATCGCTCCATGACCGCTGCCGTAAACGACAAAAGTTGAGGGATACCGGGTTGATCGCTCGTCACCATTTCGCTGACTTGGATGGAATCCAGCTCCAACGAAGCAACTTTCAGCAACAACTCATCGCGCCCGCCGTAGATGTTGTGCAGGGTTTTCAGACTGACACCCGCGTGATCAGCCACTTTTTTTAACGTGAAGCCGCCGAGTCCTTGCGTCCTGATGACTTCAAGTGTTGATCGCAGGATATTAAGCCGACGCTCTGTCTGGGCAGGCGAGGAATAGGGACCACGTTTATGGGACATGAATACGGACAGTGACCGGAGTAGCGCGAAAATTACACTAATATGTAATTTTTAACAAGCGTCAATTATTCGGACTGGATATAGCGGCTGAACCAGACTCTGTTGATCACCTGGAATGTGTAATACTGGCGGTAAGTCCACACAGGAGCAGCCAGATGGGAGAACCTGTTACTCCAGCAGACGGCCCAGTCGCAGTCACCGGCAGTGCCGGTTACATAGGCTCCCATATCGTCCGAGTTCTCGTGGAGAAAGGATACGATGTAAGGGCTTGTGTCAGGAATGCAACCGATATCCCCAATACAGCCCACCTTCTGGCGATGAACCTGGAAGGTCCCGGGACCGTTTCCCTGCATACCTGTGACATGACCCGACCAGGTGCCTATGATGAGGTGTTCAAGGGTTGCTCCGCTGTTTTCCATGC
>CAXPUI010000289.1:0-4345 GCA_964220205.1 Candidatus Allofontibacter communis
CGTTGTCAGCAGCTGAGCCCATAGCGGCATCCACTCTTTCAGCCTCTCATGAGAAACGCTATCCACCGCTATCAATCCGATAAGAGCAGGTCGGTAAAGGTTTTCGTCTTCGAGAAGATGCTGACAGGCAGCCTCGCAGAAGGAAAAAACGTTATCCAGGGGTTGCGAATTTTCCATCCGAGTGATTTCTTCAAGCTTATCGCTCATTGCGACGGAGTGCGATTCAAAGAGAGATTTGATGACACCGCCCTTGGAATCAAAGTGCTTGTAAAGAGTGACTAATGCAACGTCTGCGGTCTCTGCCAGCTGATTCATGGAGAAACTAGTGGAGCCCGATTCATAAATCAGTTGTTTTGCTGCTGAAAGAATCCTTGCACTCATGGCGATTTTGTTGAGTTCGCGTTTCGATGCCATAACTTATTTTTCTAACCGACACATTTTGTTTGCCATTCCGGCCCCAGCTTCAACCGATCCTCTAAGCCGGAGACCCGTACCTCTCATATAAACATAATATATTATGCATTTTTATCTTGTTTATGAGACGCTTGACGCGAAATATTACAACACAACCATAATCACGTAAGAGAGTAGACCTTTTCGCTGCTAATGACCCATGAGAGCCCCAACAACGAGCCCGACAAAACATCTGTTGCTTGAGGCAGGACACCAGACTACGAAGGACAGGCCACGACGGACAGATCAGGTCCGCATGAGCAGTGGATGGTGCTGGACACGCCGCGAGGCATGTCTGGCGTGAAACCCAGACCTGCGATTTGTCTCACAACTATGATTTGGCGAAAGAGAACATCCTAGAACATCGACCAGAATAGAGGTCGAGAAAGAGAACAGAGAAACCAGGAGGCACGGATGACGGACGGTTTGATTCGTGATATTGAACAAGCGGAGATTGATGAATATCGTGAACTCGGAGTCGTGAGACTTCGGCAAGTTCTGTCACGGGAGTGGGTTGATTTATTGGCGGTTGCCCTGGATGAAGCGTTCTATGAAAAGCGCGATGCGGCACCTGTATTTTATGACTCGACCGAAACAGCAGATCAGCTGGCTGAAGCGGGTGTAGCGGTCCTAGGCGACACTCGGGCTGAGGCACTAGAGACCAGAGGCCGTTTCCTGAGTATCATCGGCGGCTGGACCACCAATGAAAAAGTTCGCCGCATCGCGCTTGAATCACCGCTGGGCTATATCGCCGCAACACTCTTCGGCGCAAGTAAAGTGAACTACTACGACGACCAGCTGCTGATCAAGGAGCCCTCTTCGCGCGAATATACCGCTTTTCACACGGACGAGCCCTACTATCACCTTCGCGGTGAGCAGGTCTGTGGCATGTGGGTATCACCAGATACCGTCACAGAAGATTCCGGGGCAATGCAATATGTAAGTGGGTCGCACCGCTGGGGCACATTCTTCAGGCCCAACGCATTCGTGACACAGAATTCACTCGCCGAATTCGATCTGGCCGAAAACGATGAGAACCAGGTTCCTCTTCCCGACATCGAAGGTAACAGGAGTGATTACGACATCATCACACATCTTTCTCAACCGGGTGACGTTATCGTGCACCATTCAAATCTGATTCATGGGTCCGGGCCGAACTACACGAGCGACGTACCCAGACGGGCGGCATCTTTTCGTTATGCCGGTGATGATGTCACCTACTGGTTTCACAAGTCTGCTCCTCCACAACCCCACCACCGACATAGACTCCAGGACGGCGATGCCATTGACTGCGAGCAGTTTCCCGAGGTATGGCGAAAAGGAGAGCGCTCCTGAACTCGCCGTTTACCTATCAGAACTGGGGTCAGAGTAAAGGGCCAGAGTAAACAGGCAGATGTCGCTGGCGAAGGCTTGCCATTTACCGTTTGGAAAGGAAAAGCATCATCATCTTTGCGGCAAGTGGATTGAAGCATCTATAGCGGCAGAAACTGTGAGCAGGATTCTTCATCGCATTAATTCGGGACGGACATCGGGTCACAATAATTTTCGAAAACAATTGAAGAGACTCAGAGGGTGAAGGTTTACTCTGACCCTTTACTCTGACCCCATCTATCCAGTTTCAGGATTTAACCCTGGTTCTTTTTCTCCATGATTTCCATGGCGCTGAGCAACCATTTGGGCGCTGTCGACTCCGCGGCAACACCACCATAGGTGAGCAATCCTTCCCGGGTGACAGAGCCATCTTTGATGCCATCTACTATCTCGGCAAGGTCATTCAGGAACTGATCAAGGTATTCCTGCTCCATGACATCCAGCGTCAGGTGAATCGCAGGGGGATTAGTGACTCCAAGCAATCGCCAGCCACGATCCTCCATGCCGCTGACAACCAGCTTGATGTCAAAGCCTTCTGCTGCAATCTGCAGCAAGGGTCCATCCGAAGGCCATGTCACAAGGCCATCGATTTCCGCAACCCGCTCAACAATCGCACGCTTGACGCCCAGGACACGACGGGCGTTTTCAAGATAGCCTTCCTCGCCCCAGTAATGCATCAGAGCCCAGATACCGGCAACTGGTCCGAGTGACCTTGAACCTATGAATCCCTGGGAAAGGTAGAGGCCGCAGGCCCATTCGGTAATCGGTGAATAGTGATAGCTCTGTTCTTCCTGGGAACGCCAGAGGATTGTCGACAATGGTTTCGGGGCATAACCGTACTTGTGCAGGTCGGCTGAGATAGAGCGGACGCCAGGTACGGTAAAGTCATACTCCGGCACAGGTTCACCCAGTTTCCTGAAGAAAGGCAACATGTAACCGCCGACACATGCATCAACGTGCAACCAGATATTTCTTTCAATCGCCAATTCTCCCATCTGACGAATCGGGTCGACTGTACCGTAAGGCCAGTTTGGCGCTGAGCCAACAATGCCAACGGTGTTGGGCCCAACCGCATCCTTCAATGCTTCAAAGTCACAGGACAGGTCCGGACGCTGATCAACGGTCACAACCTTGATATCCAGGTACTTGCAGGTCTTGTGCACGGTTGAGTGCGTTGAGTAAGGCGCAACAACTTCCGGTTCTGTTATCTCAGGCTTCACTTCCCGCGCCCACTTTCGCATGGCATGAAAACCATTGAAGTTAGACTCTGTTCCACCGCAAGTGAGATTGCCCCGCCCTTCACTACCGCCGTTCAAGAGACCAATGCAAATATCGAGCACTTCGTTTTCCATGCGCGCTGCGGCAGACTCCTGAAACGAAAACAGACCATTCCACTCCAGGAATTCATTGAATGCCTCATGGGTCAGGCGAGACATTTCTTCCTGGCCCTGGAATGTGGTACTTGCAAGCTTTCCTCTCTGCCCCGGTGTCATCTGGGATCGCAGTGTACGCACATCTGCCATCACGGAATCAAAGTCTGACCCTGTTGTCGGCAATGAATAGAGTTCGTTTGTCATCTTTCCTCCGGATAATTTACAGGCCTGACAGGACCTCGGTAATGGATTCAGTCAGAACAGATCGAATTTCATCGACGTGAAGTTTCTCGATCGTTAAGGGTGGTGACAGGACCACCGTATGACCGATCGGACGGACGATAAGTCCCCGGGCAAGGCATTTCTGATGCACTGCAGAGGCAACTTCGAGCGGCTCGCGGGTCCCCTTGTGTGACACCAGGTCAATTCCCATCATCAGCCCCATACCCCTGACATCGCCAACTATCGACAATTCTCTGAGCGCGGTCATTTCAGATTGAAAGTAGCTGCCAACGTCGCGGGCGTTATTGAAAAGGTTTTCACGTTCCATGATCTGCAGGTTGACGAGAGCGGCAGCACAGGCAACGGCATGTCCTGTATAGGTAAACCCCATTGAAAAAACTCCACCTTCGCACTGGGGAACGCTGATCGTCTCGTAGATTTCATCGGAGAATACAGCGGCCCCGAGCGGCACGTATCCGGAATTGATTCCCTTGGCAAGAATCATGACGTCCGGCACCACGTCAAACAGAGATTCAGATACGCTCCATTCACCAAGGCGCCCGAATGCGGTGACAACCTCGTCAGCCACGAAAAGGACGTCATACCTTTGACACACCTGCCACATCGCACGGTGATATCCACTTGGTGGCACCAGAACACCACCAGCTCCCATGATTGGCTCAGCGATGAACGCCGCCACATTATCAGGCCCCAGCTGCAGGATATGGTTCTCAAATTCATCGGCAAGAAATTGCGCGTAATCTGCCTCGCTCAAGTCCTGCGCCCCCGCTGGTCGACGATACATATCCGCAGCAGACACGTGAGAAATCCATTCCTTGCCGGCACTGTCAAAGCTGTTCTTGGTAGCATGTATCCCTGTCAGATTGGCGGCAATATAGGTGCTGCCGTGATACGCGTTGTTCCTG
>CAXPUI010000290.1:0-2987 GCA_964220205.1 Candidatus Allofontibacter communis
GCCCAAGGATGTCGAGAGTAACAAAATTTCCGGGAGTCTTAATGTGCCATTGCAGCTGTTGCGCAAGAATATGAAAAAGCTCAAGGAAGAAGCCGTCTACATTGTCGCCTGCGACGGTGGGCGGCGCTCAGCGCTGGGGGCCTATCAGCTCAACGAGGAAGGGTTCACGGCCTACGTTCTGGACCGGAAATCAGGCGACTGAGCGGAGCCGTGCAATGAAATCAGCCTCGCCTGTTGATTCTGCGATCAGCCAATTCGATGCTGCATTACGGACGCTTGCGGGCGTGACCCGGGCGATTCGCCCGAACCCAGCCAAAGCTGTTAAAGAAACGTCAACGCTGACTGAGGAAGAGCGACGAACCGCCGGGCGTCTGATGCGTGTGAACCACTGCGGGGAGCTCTGTGCCCAGGCACTCTATCTTGGCCAGGGACTCACCAGCAGCAATCCGGCGACCCAACAGGCCATGCAGCAAGCAGCTCAGGAGGAGTCGGATCATCTCGCCTGGTGTGAAGACCGCCTTGAAGCACTCGACACACACAGGAGCTACCTGAACCCGTTGTTCTTTGCAGCCAGCTTTGCCGGTGGCGCCGTCACTGGCCTAATCAGCGACCAGGTCAACCTGGGCTTCGTAGCTGCGACCGAGGAGCGAGTGATCAATCATCTGGAGGCACACCTTGAACAACTGCCGCAGCACGATAACGAATCAAGAGCCATTCTCGAACAGATGAAACAGGATGAGGACACACACCGGACCACGGCGCTGAACCGAGGTGGCGCCGACTTCCCGGCACCGGTGAAGAACATCATGACCCTAGCCAGCAAGGTCATGACGAAATCGACCTACTGGATTTGATCGTTTTTGGCGATGGGCGGATGGTAAATCATCTGCACCCGCACCCCGGATGGGTCCAGACAGTAAAAACTTCTTGCACCATCACGATGAGTCCTCGGCTCTGTCAGCATGCGCACATCATTGCTCTTCAGAAAATCGAACCACTCGTCAATCAGGTCAATATCGTTAATGAAAAATCCAATGTGATCGAGCTTGCCGGCAGGCTGATCCTCCGAGCGATGCAGCGCCAGGTTGTCATTCCCGCTTGACAGGTAAACATTGTCGACGTCTGGCCGCCACTCAACCTCCATGCCAAGCAGTTCCGTGTAGAAGTGTTCGGATGCTTCAAATTCGTGGGCAAACAGTGCGACATGGCGCATTCCATTGGTGTTACCCGGCCGCATCATCAGTCTCCCGCAGATCGATCAGCTCATAGTCGTGCGTGACATTAACACCGCCCCGCTCGAGCATGATTGAGGCGGAACAGTACTTTTCCGCTGACAGTTCAATCGCCCGCTTGACCTGCGATTCCTTAACCCCATGCCCGGTGATCACGAAATGTACGTGGATCTGGGTGAACACACTCGGAATATCATCCGCCCGTTCAGCCCGTATCTGAGCGATGCAGTCGGTGACGGGTTGCCGGCTCTTCTTCAGAATTTTCATGACATCAAAGGATGTGCAGCCTCCCATCCCCAGCAGCACCAGCTCCATCGGCCGAACACCGACATTCCTGCCGCCTTCAGATTCAGGCCCGTCAATTGTGACGGTGTGACCACTGCCGGATTCCGCCAGGAACATGGCATCCTCTACCCACCTGATACTTGCTTCCATGTCTTCACTCTCAATGCAAAGGCGCGCAAGGATACCACACAGCCACCCTTGTTCCTGCTCTCTGATCTGACCAAACACCAGGGGCGGCACGGTTGTAAAGACTGCACACCGGACGTACTCTTAGAATTATAGAAGTTACGATAAGCCCGCAAGGCAAGCTCAGCACATGGTCAGCCTCACTCTGAACTCAACCGGTTTCAATAACATTGAAGAGTTCATGGCGTCTGCCCACAAGCGCAAATACCCCAAGGGCAGCACCATCATCTATGCGGGTGAAAAATCAGAATCCATCTATTACATCATCAAGGGTTCCGTCACCGTCCTGATCGAAGATGACTCCGGCCGGGAGATTATTGTTGCCTACCTCAACGAAGGCGACTTCTTTGGAGAAATGGCCATGTTTGGCGAGGGTACGCGCACCGCCTGGGTTAAGGCCAAGACTGATTGTGAAGTCGCCGAGCTGGCCAACGCCAAATTCGTTGATATCAGCCAGCGGGACAGTGGCATGCTCTATGAACTGGCCACGCAACTGGCGGATCGACTGGACAAGACCACACAGAAAGTCGGCGATCTTGCATTTCTTGACGTCACTGGTCGCGTTGCCCGCACCCTGCTCGATCTGTGCGAGCAACCCGACGCCATGACGCATCCCGACGGCATGCAGATCAAGATCACACGTCCGGAAATCGGCCGTATCGTTGGCTGTTCCCGTGAAATGGTAGGACGCGTGCTGAAGACACTGGAGGATCAGGGCCTGGTGTCGGTCAAAGGCAAGACCATGGTGGTGGTTGGTACGCGGTAGTCGCGACGATATCCGGGCCTCTCAGGCCATATCTTCAGAAAAACAATCGCTGCAGAGCCTGGCCTGGGTCTGCGTCTCTCATGAATGCCTCACCCACCAGAAAACCATCGACATGATGCTCGAGCATCAACTCAACATCGGCGCGAGTGCTGATACCGCTTTCAGTGATGACGAGGACATCTTCAGGTACGTCACCCAGTAACCCGAGTGTTGTCTGCAGATCGACCGAGAATGTCTTCAGGTTCCGGTTATTAATACCAATAATGGCCGGCTGCAGCGAGAGAGCCTGTTCCAGCTCTGCGGCATCATGCACCTCGACCAGCACGTCAAGCTCCAGCGAGCAGGCGAGCTCGTAGAGCGCCTTCAGATCAGACATCGAGAGACACGAGACGATCAACAGTATGCAGTCCGCACCCACCGCCTTCGCCTCGCAAACCTGATAAGGCGTCACGGTAAAATCCTTGCGGATCACCGGCAATGCGACTCGGCTGCGAGCCGCTTGCAGGTATTCATCCGCC
>CAXPUI010000291.1:0-3172 GCA_964220205.1 Candidatus Allofontibacter communis
TGGACCACTACCTGGAGACAGAAGAGGGCAGAGTGGCCGTCGGGGCTGTCACTGTCTCAGGCAGGGTGGGCAAACCCGAGGACATTGGTGCCGCCTGTATCTATCTGGCCAGTCGCGCTGGATCCTATGTGACCGGGGCAGTGCTGCCTGTTGACGGCGGTTTACTGGTCGGCACCAAAGCTAACAGCTGATCCACCGGAGCGGGCTAGTCTAGCTCTCGACCCTGTCCCGCCCCTGGTCATGCGCTGAATAATAGCAGATTCAGTTATGGCAACCCGCCGGCAGATCCATTGTCGGGTTGCGGTCGAAAAAGCCCACCGGTATCAGATGAAAACCCGTATATTCCACCGGCATGACGGGCCAGTCTTCGGGCCTTGGCACATGGGTGACAGTCACCGAATGCCACATGACCAGGTCGCACTTTGAAATATCACGGTTCCCCGAGGTCCTATCAGGTAACCCGCCTTCCCCGGCGTGCATGACGGTATGGGGTCCTGAAGCACCGTTCTCACCTTCTTTGAAGGGAGTCGCCCACAAGTGATGCTTGCCAAAAGCACCCCGCTTGGCCACGGTCGAGCCATCACTCGCGTATAAGGTGGAGGAAGCAGCAGGCAGCAGTTTATAGGCGACCGGGACGCCCAGCCCGTTTTTCGAGTCGGGATTGGTGACCTTCCAGACCCTGCTTTGCTCGGGCGCTATATTGCGCTTGGCAGCGGCCTCCGTTGTCAGGTGGGTACTGACAGCACGAAACTGGGTCCCTTCGGGATTGTTTTCATCAATCGGCACAAGCTCGATCTGGGACTCGTACAGGGAGTTTTCACCTCCATCCAGTTCCCAATCAAGTCGAAAGCAAAAGGAGTGTTGATGAACCGGTGAGGCCAGCCCCTCCGCAATCAGGGGTGCCTGTGAGGGATTGTAAGTCTGCTCCGTGACCGCACTGACACCCACAATACCTGTTAACTTCACTTCCATCTGGATGGTGCCATCGAGGTAAAGGTACCAGTAAAAGCCATAATCGTAGTTACCCACGGTAAAGACTGAGCTGATGACCAGGCGCCTCGATCGACGCACCTCCGTGGTCTGGGACTGGGCGTCGTGATGCTTCCATTGAATGCCGTAGTCCTCTTCATGCATGCAGATGGCATTCTCGATCTTCCTGACCTTGCCTTCCCAGTTCACTTGGTGGATATCGAAGTAGTGGATCTCTCCCAGGCAGTCACAACCCAGCTTGAGACTGTTGATGAAGACCCCCAGGTTGTATTCACTGGCGTCAAGCACATGCTTCCAACTGTGCATTGGGTCACTGTCACCGTATGGCACAATCATGTCGGACAAGGCTGCGCGATAGATAATCGGCCGACCAGCCAGCGACAACTGGTGTAACACCAGCCCCTGGACCGGGTGTACCGACACGTCGAATTGCCAACCCTGCCAGCGCACACGATAGCCATCGACCTCAAAACTGGGTCCATCAGGCTGCGTGATTGCAATTTCTTTTAATCCTTCGCGAGTAGACTCCTGGTGAGGGCTGTCGAACCGTCCCGGGTTAGGAGGCAGAGGCACAATACCGGAATCCTCAATGTGAGTAACCTGACCGGCTGTCATATCGACGTGCGAAATAAGACCCTGGATGGGACGGGCATAACCATTGTCAGTCGCATCCTCCCTGACAAAGGCGATACAACGCACTGCCCTATGTCCCTCAGGTATCGATTCATGGGCATAACCTCCGGCTGGCCAGGGGTCAATCTGAATCAACTGCAGTTCTTCTTCCGTTTCGCACGCGATACCACGTGCCTTCACTGCGGCCAGCCACTCTTCATTCGACTTGGTCAAATACACCGCCCCAAAGAGTTCAAGGAAGTTATAGGACCCTTGAGCATCAATACTGATGCGTGTCAGCGATTTCAGTGTCCCCGCCGTCAGATCTACGTCGGCCTCGAAACCACCATCTGGCGTTGAGTCAGAACCCTGGAACCGGACGATGCGGGGCTCGCTGACCCCTGCTTTAACAGAAGCCTTGGGTGGCTCCAGCAGCCCAGCCGTGGCAAAGGCTAACTTATCGTCATCATGAGCGTCTCGAAGGATGGCTAAGGCAGTTTCCAGTTCATCACCAGACAAAGGCGCAAATGGCTGAGCGGGCATAATTTTTCCTCTATCAAAATTGGGGGATCATACAACGTAACATGCCAATTGGCATGTTGATGACTCTTGATCAAAGCGTGTTACGAGTAAAACTCAGAAGATCGCACCGCGCAAGCAGCTATGGCCTCCTGACTCACGAATGGACATCAGTGAGCAGGCAACCCTGACCGACAGGCCAGACACCGCAGGCAAATAGGCGCAAATAATACTGAACTATCCACGACGAAAACACTGGGCAACCGGTTCCGCAACAGGTAGTTTTCAAGACAGGCTAACTAGCGAGGTCCAGACATGACAGACCGGGATATCAAAAACATGGCTTCACAGGCAGAGCCTGAAACCTTTAAAGAGACTGCCTTCACTTTACCTCCGCCCGTATCAGCGGCGACCGTGGCGGTCGTGACCTCAGCATCACTCCATCACGCCGATCAGGAAGACTTTGCCCCCAATGACACGGGTTACCGCGTCCTGGATAACAACAGACGGGATTACCAACTCGGACACTGGAGCCCCAATTTCGACACCCTGGGTTACGCGGCGGACTACAACACCGTGATTCCGCTGTCACGCCTGGACGAACTTGCCGAGGCAGGCACGATCGGTGCGGTTGCCGATATCCACTTGTCTTACGCAGGCAACCAGTTTGACCTGTCCGCCATAAGAATGGACAGTGGCCCAGCTGGTGCGGCACTGCTCAAGCAGAAGGGCGTCGATGTTGTTCTACTCACCCCTGTGTGACCTCTCTGCACGCGTACCGTGAGTGCGCTCGCGCATATTTTTGAAGAGGCCGGACTCGCTACCATTACCCTGGGCTCCATTCGCCAGCAGATTGAAAACACGGCCCCGCCCCGGGGATTGTGGTGCGATTTTCCACTCGGACGCCCTCTCGGAGTGCCCGGCGATGCTCGATTTCAGCACCGGGTCCTGTAACACGCCCTCTCGCTGCTCAAGGCCCGGTAACCTGTTTTCGACGTTTACCCGGAAGTTGTCGACCAGACTGACAGCACCAGCCTGAGCTGTCCGTTGC
>CAXPUI010000292.1:0-4626 GCA_964220205.1 Candidatus Allofontibacter communis
GTGGTTTCATCGCTCCAGTTGAACCCAATCATGGCTATCAGCAGGCCATGGACAAGCAGTGCAAAAAGCAAAGCGATCGTGTAGGAAGCAACTGAGTCCATCAGCTCGACGGCGGTTGCGTAATGAGTCCTACACTGCCGGCGCCAGCAAGCTGGAGTGTATTCATCAAATCAACGATTATCCCATAGGGAAGGTTCTTATCACCTTCCACCAGCACTTTGATGTCAGGGCGTGCTGCAATGATTTTCTCCGCCCTGGACTGAACTTCTTTCAATGGCACAGCTTCCTCCTCCTGACCCACGTTCATATAGTAGCTGCCATTTTCTTTGACCGAGACAACCAGCATCGGTTCATCATCGTCGACTTCCAGTGGCCCGGACATTGCTTCCGGCAATTCCACTTTTATGCCCTGGGTCATCAGCGGTGCCGTCACCATAAAGATCACGAGCAGGACAAGCATGACATCAATGTAAGGCACCACATTGATCTCAGACATGGGCTTTCTACGATTCGCTTTAGCCATAATCAGCTTCCCTGGTGACTGGCGCGATAGAGAATACTGCTGAATTCGTCTGTAAAGGCTTCAAATCGATTGAGGATCACTTCGACCTGCGCAGAGTAACGGTTATAAGCAATGACCGCTGGAATAGCGGCGAACAATCCAATAGCGGTTGCCACCAGGGCTTCCGATATACCGGGGGCAACAACTGCCAGACTGGCCTGATTCACGGTCGCCAGTCCACGGAATGAATTCATGATGCCCCAGACCGTCCCGAACAGACCGATATAAGGGCTCGTCGAACCTACCGTCGCAAGAAACGGCAGATGCGTCTCAAGGCGCTCTTCTTCTCTGCTGAGAGCGACCCGCATGGCACGCTGGACATTCTGCATCAATCGGTCCGGGTCCATACCCTCCTGTTGTCGAGCCCGGCTGTACTCCCTGAAACCCGAGGCAAAGATATTCTCCAAACCTACCAGCTCATTTTCCTGTTCCTCAATCTCACGATAGAGTTCCCCCAGATCCTTGCCTGACCAGAACTCATTCTCAAACTCCGTTGCCCCATTACGTATGGCCGCGAGAGCAAAGCCCCGCTGAAAAATCATGACCCACGATGCCAGCGAGGCAGCCACCAGCAGAGCCATCACCGCCTGCACGACAACACTCGCATTGATAATCAGTTCTAATATGGATATCGGTTCGTTCACGGCATCATTCCAATGGGATTATTGTTATTCGTCATCAAACAGGTCTGACAGGTCGTCCCTGGACTTCGGGACTTTCAAGCCAAAGTGTTCATAGGTCAGACGAGTGGCTACTCTGCCCCTGCTGGTGCGCATGATAAAACCCTGTTGAATCAGATAGGGCTCATAGACATCCTCAAGGGTATGCCCTTCTTCCCCGACCGTAGCAGCCAGTGAGTCAATGCCGACCGGGCCACCATCATATTTTTCTATCATAGCCAGAAGCAGGCGACGGTCCATAGAATCAAAGCCATTGGCATCTACTTTGAGCATGTTCAACGCCGTGTCCGCGATCTCCCGGTTGACGATGCCATCGCCCTCCACCTGCGCAAAATCCCTGACGCGACGCAGCAGACGGTTCGCGATACGAGGCGTACCCCTGGACCGGATGGCAATCTCTCGGGCACCTTCTTGATCAGCAACAACATTTAACATGTCTGCAGACCGCTGGACAATTGACGTCAGGTCATCAACACCGTAAAACTCCAGCCTCTGGATAATGCCGAATCGATCCCGGAAAGGAGACGTTAACAAACCTGTACGAGTAGTGGCACCTACGAGCGTAAAGGGCGGCAAATCCAGCTTTATGGTTCTGGCAGTGGGGCCTTCGCCAATCGTCAGATCTACCTGGAAGTCTTCCATGGCAGGATATAGCACTTCTTCGATGGCAGGGTTAAGACGATGGATCTCATCAATAAAGAGGACATCACCCCGTTCCAGGTTTGTCAGGGCTGCTACCAGATCGCCTTTCTTCTCAATGACCGGGCCAGAGGTTGCTCGAATCTCAACGCCCATTTCATTGGCGATGATATTCGCCAGGGTGGTCTTACCGAGTCCTGGCGGACCAAATATCAACGTATGATCCAGGGCCTCATCGCGCCCGCGAGCGGCTTTGATGAACAGTTGCAGCTGCGCTGACACGTCGTCCTGGCCTGAATATTCATCGAAGGTCCGCGGCCTTATCGCCCAGTCCTGCTTCTGTTCTGTCTCCGATGACGAGCCTGTAACGATTCGATCTGATTCGATCATCTCTTGACCTCTTTCATCGTCCTGTCTGCAAAAGTCTTCGTCAAATTCGCCATCGATTCATCACAGACCTTGGATCAGGTTTTCATCAACTGTTTTAGTGCCAGTCTTATCAGGGACTCCACATCATCGACCTGTCCCTCAACCTGAGCAAGTGCCAATGATGCCTCTTTGGGTTTATACCCCAACCCAATGAGCGCTGATTCAGCATCGAGAGCAATGTCCTGGTCAACAACGTCAACCACCATCGCTACGTTACCCGAATAGTCATCAAGTTTACCCCTTAGATCAGCGATAATGTGTTCAGCATTCCGCTGACTTACGCCGGGAATACCTGCGAGGGTCTTCTTGTTTTCACTGTTTACCGCCTGGACGAAGTCCGCGACCTCAAGGCCGGAAAGCACCGCCAGTGCTGTCTTCGGGCCTACACCGTTGACCTTGATCAGCACCCGGAACAACTCCCGTTCCAGGGTCGACGCAAAGCCGTAGAGCAGTTGAGCATCCTGCCGGACAACGAAGTGAGTATGGAGCACCGTCGGCCCCTCTATCTCAGCCAATTGATAAAACGTCGATAAAGGAATTTCCAACTCGTAGCCCACACCCTGAACATCAAGAAGGATTCTTTGCGGGTCTCGTTCGACGACCACCCCATGGAGTCGACTGATCATCGCTTTTGCTTACCTGTCGCATACCTGCCTCGACGAAACCGATCGGCACTGACGACCTTCCCTGCCCCACGGGTCATGCGCGCCAGGCTGAGCTGCGTATGATGGTGACAAATCGCAATCGCCAGGGCGTCCGCAGCATCAGACTGCGGCTTCTTGGGCAAATCAAGCAGGGTCATTACCATGTGCTGCACCTGGCTCTTATTGGCCGCACCACTACCTACGACGGCCTGCTTGATTTTTCGGGCTTCATATTCATGGACGAGCAGGCCCTGGTTTACTGCGGCAACGATGGCCGCTCCTCGCGCCTGGCCGAGCTTTAACGCAGATTCTGCACTACGGGCCATAAAAATTCGTTCTATGGCAAGCTCAGATGGTTCAAATTCATTAATAATCTGGGAGACGCCCTGAAATATAACATCAAGCCTTTCCGGCAACGTGGCTTTGTCGGTCGTTCGTATACAACCGCTGGTGATGTATTGCTGTTTGTTCCCGATGACCTTGATGATGCCGTAACCGGTGGTCCGGGAACCTGGATCAATACCAAGAATAAGAGCCATATGACGTCCTGTTTTACAGGGTCAAGTCTAGCATATTCGGGCCACCCAACTGCCTGCCAGGCAGGTTTTTCTGCAGGGCGCTCTCCAGAGCCCGGGAAAGCTCAGCCTCAGGTTTAATCTTCAGGGGGGCAGCTCTTCAGGAAAGCAGCTCTTCAGGAAAGCTGGCGTTGGTATAAACGCTGGTCACGTCATCGAGGTCTTCCAGTGCGTCCAGCAGGCGAAGGACCTTTTCCCCCGCATCAGCATCAAGATCCGAGTAGGATTGAGGCACCATCGCCACCTCAGACTCTCCAGGTTCTAAGCCACCACCCTGCAGAGCATCCTTAACAGCCAGGTAATCTTCAGGAGCCGTAACCACCTCTATGCGCCCTTCATCATCAGTAACGACATCTTCAGCCCCGAATTCAAGCGCAATCTCCATCACGTCGTCTTCACTGACACCCGGTGCAAAGCGAATCTGCCCTTTTTTCTCGAACAGGTAGGCCACCGACCCATCGGTACCCAGGGTACCGCCCGCTCGAGAAAACGCATGCCGCACCTCGGCAACCGTTCGATTTCGATTGTCTGTCATCGTTTCCACGAGAACAGCTACCCCACCCGGGCCATATCCTTCATAGGTTAACGGCGTAAGTTCCGCGCCATCCTGACCGCCCGCACCACGGGCTATTGCTCGCTCCATAGTGTCCTTGGGCATCTGCGCGGCTTTCGCCTTATCGACGACGGTTCGCAACCCGGGATTATCATCCAGATTACCGCCGCCATCTCTGGCAGCAACCGTTAATTCTCGAATAATCTTGGTGAAGACTTTAGCTCGCTTGGCATCCTGACCCGCCTTGCGATGCTTGATATTGCTCCACTTACTGTGTCCCGCCACGAGCTTATTCCTTGTCTTCTCTGGCAGCTCTGACGGTAATGCCAAGCTCTTTCAACTGGCCAGGCTCAATTTCGCTGGGCGCAGAAGTCAGCAGGCAGGCTGCAGTCTGAGTCTTAGGAAACGCAATAACGTCGCGTATAGCCTGGGTTCCAGCCATCAGCATGACCAGCCGATCGAGACCGATCGCGAGACCGCCATGGGGCGGAGCACCATACTTGAGCGCATCGAGCAGAAAGCCGAATTTGGCATTCGCCTCATC
>CAXPUI010000293.1:0-3840 GCA_964220205.1 Candidatus Allofontibacter communis
ATTTCGTCGAGCAGACATGGGAGCGATACCGCCTCCTGCCCACTCCCCAGCCGATGATCGATTATGCGGCAAGGTGGTTGCTGGACCATCTGCCGACCGATTATGAACCACGTCTCGTTCACAATGACTTCCGTAACGGAAATTTCATGCTCTCCCCCAGGGGCATTGTCGCTGTGCTGGACTGGGAACTCGCTCACATCGGTGACCCGATGCGAGACCTAGGCTGGATCTGTACCAATTCGTGGCGGTTCGGTGCGGATCTGCCCGTAGGCGGCTTTGGCGAGTACGAGGACCTCTTTCGTGGTTACGAAGAAGCTTCGGGAGAGACAGTCGATCGGGACAGGGTCAAGTTCTGGGAGGTGTTTGGTTCTTTCTGGTGGAGCGTTGGCTGTCTTGGAATGGCAGAGCACTATCGGAATGGGCCGGATAAAACCGTTGAGCGGCCAGGCATCGCCAGGCGTAGTTCTGAGTGCCAGGTGGATTGCGTGAACCTGCTCATACCCGGGCCGGTTGAAGTTGTCGAGCCAGCTCCGGGGTTCTCGAGTATCGATATGCCGTCGTTGGATGAACTAGTCACCAGTGTCCGGGATTTCCTCCGCGAGGATGTGATGGCAGAGACGAGCGGGCGCTCTAATTTTCTTGCCAGAGTTGCTGCTAATTCCCTGGATATCGTGCTGCGTGAACTCAGCCTTGGCCCTGAGCACCAGGCACAGGAACTTGCGCGCCTCACTAGGTTGCTTGGCAATGATCAGGACATCATGGCCTTGCGCTGGCAACTGGTGAACAGTTTGCGTGATGGCAGCCAGGATTTGGCTGATCCACTGCTCCAGGAGCACTTACGGCAAACGGTGGTCAACCAGATCGCTATCGATCAACCGAAGTACAGCGGGTATAGAAGAGCTCTTGAGCAGATTCAGTAAACTCTCGCTTCGAGGTTGGACAATTTCAATGCGCACTTTTGGATAGGGAGTGAATGTCATGAACATTATTGCTGAGGGCCTGCTGTTCCCTGAAGGTCCCATCGCCATGCCGGATGGAAGCATTGTTCTGGTTGAAATTGCCCGGGGAACCTTATCCCGGGTAACAACGGCAGGATCAGTGGAGGTTATTGCCGAGCTCGGGGGCGGTCCCAACGGCGCCGCTATCGGCCCTGGTGGTGAGTGTTATGTTTGTAACAATGGCGGGATGATTTTCCACAGGTCCAGCGCGGGCCTCTTGTACCCCGGAGGGCAACCGGATGATTACATGGGTGGTTGTATTCAGCGGGTTAATCTCCAGACAGGCGAATACGACACTATCTATACGGAATGCGACGGTGTGGCTCTCAGGGGCCCCAATGACATTGTCTTTGATGAGCACGGTGGCTTCTGGTTTACCGATCACGGCAAGGTTCGGGATAGAGAGCGGGATGTTACGGGGGTTTTTTATGCCCGATCTGATGGGAGCTTTATCGAAGAGGCTATTTTCCCCTTGGAGGGGCCCAATGGCATTGGCCTCAGCCCGGACGAAAAGACGCTCTATGTTGCCGAAACCGTCCCGGGACGAACCTGGGCCTTTGACATTACGGAACCCGGCAAGATTGATCCGCGCAGCAAGAGAATGCTTGCGTTGATGCCTGATTACCATTTGTTTGATTCGTTGGCGGTAGATGCCGCAGGCAATGTTTGTGTGGCGACCATTGTTAATGGTGGTATTACTATCCATTCGCCGGATGGCGAATCGGTAAGGCATGTGCCGATGCCTGATCGAATCACGACTAATATCTGTTTTGGGGGAGAAGACCTGCGGACGGCTTATGTTACCTTGTCCACGACTGGCAAACTGGCGGCGGTGGACTGGGAGTCTCCCGGGTTGGCCCTCAATTTCCTCAACAAATAATGGGAGCTGTACATGTTGAATGACTATCGCGTACTGGACCTCACCGATAAGGATGGAATATTTTGTGGCTACATCCTCGCTCATCTTGGTGCCGAGGTGGTCATGCTTGAACCACCAGGAGGACGACCGGAGCGCAGCCAGGACGAATTGCTCTGGCAGTCCTATGCCCGGGGTAAAGCCAGTCTTGAGATAGATATTGCTCTTGAGCGCGACCGGTTTGTTGACTTGGTTCGTCAAGCTGATTTCCTGATCGAAAGCTGTACCCAGTCGGAGCGTGAGCAGCTGGGGCTGGGATACGAGGAACTGGCGGCGATAAATCCACAGTTGATTGTGGTGTCGATCACACCTTTTGGGACAGCAGGGCCACGTTCTGACTGGCCTGCGACAGACTTGACGGTCTGGGCTGCCAGTGGGGCGCTGATTCTCGGCGGAGACGCGGACCGTGCCCCTGTGCGGACCAGTGTGCCCCAGTCTTTTCTCCATGCGGCCGGTGATGCAGCGGGCGCTGCTCTGATTGCATTGCAGGAACGTCATCGGTCAGGGCGTGGCCAGCATGTTGATATTTCGGGCCAGGCATCCTCGGCCCAGGCGGTGCTGTCAGCCTTCCTTGGCCCCGGCAACCAATCTGAAACAGTCATCAGGCGCGAAGCGGGAGGTCTGGCCAGCCTGTTCCCCGTGAAAATGACCTGGCCCTGTAAAGATGGATATGTTGCGATTACCTTCCTTTTTGGTCCGGCGTTCACTGAACCTAATCGCCGATTGTTGCGTTGGGTTGCCGAGGAGGGTTTCTGTTCCGCAGAGAGTGCTGAGCGGGACTGGGGGATTGAGATTGCCGCTATGTTGACTGCGGGAGCAGAACCGGAACCTTACTTTGAGCTGGTTAAGGAAATCGAAGCCTTTACCATGCAGCACTCTCAGGAATATTTGTTCGAAGAAGGTCTGGCAAGGGGTATCTACATTGCGCCGACACTCGATATAGCAGGCCTCCTCAATGAGCATCATTTTCATTCGAGGGATTACTGGCAGACGGCAACCGTACTGGATAAGCCCGTGCGCCTGCCGGGAGCTTTTGCAAAACTGTCGGAAACCCCTCTGGTAGCTGTTGATACAGCTCCCCCCCTGGATAATTTCCCGGGTTTTGGTGATCGGGACGTGCCGGACTCGGGGGGTGGCTCGGATTCGGATTTGCCGCTTGCAGGTTTCAAGGTGCTCGACTTCATGTGGGTGATGGCAGGTCCAATTTTCACGCGGGTTCTTAGCGATTATGGTGCGACCGTGATTCGGGTCGAGTCGACGACCCGGCTGGATGCCGTCCGCGCGTCGCCGCCGTTTAAGAATGACGAACTCGAAATGTCGAACAGCGCGCCCTACAGTAATTTCAACGCCGGCAAGACAGGCGTTACGATTGACCCGTCAAATCCCGCAGGCAAGGAGGTCATCCTCGATCTGGTGCGATGGGCGGATGTGGTGACGGAGTCCTTCTCTCCCAAGGCAATGAAAGCCTGGGGGCTTGATTATGAAAACCTCAAGGCAGTTAACCCTGGGCTCGTCATGGTGTCGAGCTGTCTGATGGGGCAGACGGGTGATCGAGCCATGGTGCCCGGTTACGGCAACATGGCAGCTGCCATAACGGGGTTTTACCAATTGACGGGCTGGCCCGACAGGTCCCCGGCGGGACCTTACCTCGCTTATACCGATGGGGTCTCGCCGCGCTTCATGGTTGCGACACTCATGGCCGCCCTTGAGCACCGCCGTAAATCCGGCACAGGCCAGCATATTGACCTGTCGCAAGCTGAAGCTGCGATCCATCTGCTGGCACCGGCTATCCTGGACTACGAACTGACGGGTGAGATTCTGCAGCGTCGAGGTAATCGGGATGATGTCATGTGTCCCCATGGCGTCTTTCCGGCAGCAGGTGAGGATCGTTGGGTGGCTATCGCCTGTCAGGATGATTCTGCCTGG
>CAXPUI010000294.1:0-5212 GCA_964220205.1 Candidatus Allofontibacter communis
TATGGATCAATCTCGGCATCTCCCAGCCGAAGTATTCGTAGAGCAACATATGCTTGGGAGCAGAGTTGATCCATTCTTCACCCCGGATGATATCGGTAATCTCCATCAGGTGATCATCCACGACAACAGCCAGATGATAAGTTGGTAAGCCATCGGCTTTCATCAAAACCTGCATATCCACCTGGCTCCAGGCGATCTGGATATCGTCGCGCAACACATCCTTGACGGTACACTCACCTTCATCGGGTACTTTCATACGCACTACGTATGATTCTCCCGCATCAACCCTGGCAGCGACTTCCTCTTCGCTCAGCGACAGGCAGTGTCCATCATATCGGGTGGTCTCCCCGGCTGACATTTGCGCCGACCGCAGTTCGTCGAGCCTTTCACGCGTGCAGAAGCAGCGAAAAGCATGGCCATTGGCAAGCAGACGATCCACATGCTCAGCATAGATCTCGGAGCGTTCGCTCTGTCGATAGGGTCCATGTGGCCCATCAACATCCGGGCCCTCATCCCAGTCCAGCCCGAGCCAACGAAGAGAATCCAGGATTACCTGTTCTGATTGTTTAGTTGACCTTTCTGCATCAGTATCTTCGATACGCAGAATAAAATCGCCGCCATGCCGGCGAGCGTGACAATAGCTGAACAAAGCCATATAGGCCGTACCGACGTGAGGATCTCCAGTCGGCGATGGGGCGACTCGGGTTCTGACTTTCATGGGCTGATATGCGAGTAAGACGAACGAAATGTTACACTAACAGCCTGCAAAGATTAATCACGGCGACGATTCTCCATGCTGCACAAACTCAGTGTTGCCCCCATGATGGGCTGCACCGATAGACATTGCCGCTTCCTCTTCCGGTTGCTGTCACCCCGGATCATGCTTTACTCGGAAATGATCACATCAGCGGCATTAATCAACGGCGACAGACAACGATTACTGCAACACAGTGATGATTCGCCCTGTGCCGTACAGTTGGGCGGCAGCGACCCTCTAGCACTTGCACAGGCGGCACGCATGGTTGAGGACGCCGGCTACCAGGAAGTTAACCTGAACTGCGGATGCCCCAGTGACCGGGTCCAGCAGGGAGGTATCGGGGCATGCCTGATGGCGGAGCCTGATCTCGTCGCAGACTGTTACAGGGCGATGGCATCCTCCGTCTCAATCCCGATCACTATAAAGTCGCGCATCGGGATAGATGATCAGGACAGTTTCGACTTCTTCGCGACCTTCATTGGCAAGATCTATGAGGCAGGCTGTCGGACATTCCATATCCATGCACGCAAGGCGATCCTGACAGGCCTGACCCCCAAGGAAAACCGTGAAATACCGCCGCTAAAGTATGATTATGTGAGCGATATTGCCAAGCTGTTTCCGGATGCCGCTTTCTCGCTCAATGGGGGTATCAGGGATGCAGCAGGCAGCCTGCAGCTACTGGAGCAGTATGATGGCATCATGCTCGGTCGGGCACCCTACGCGAACCCCTACCTCCTGAACGAATTGGACCAGGCTGTTCATGCAGGCGAGGCTCGCAGTCGATTCGACGTCATGCAGCAATATGTCGACTATGCGAAAGTCGAACAGGCCGGTGGGACCCATATCAAACACATCGCCAAGCATCTCCTCGGACTCTTTACCGGTGTTCCGGGCGCCCGGGCGTATCGCCGCCACCTCTCGAACCATCTGTTCAGCGAGGGGGCCAGCCCCGATGTGATCCTGGAAGCAGCCACCCTGGTCGACCAAAGTAACATCGACCAAAGTAACACGGAGCCTCTTGAATGATTGACCGCCTGTTCAACCTGTTTGAAAACCTCGTCAGGGAAACTGATTCCGCAACCGAGGAAGACAACAACGAAATCACCCTCGCAGCGACAGCCCTGATGTTCGAGGTTGCCCGGTCAGACCAGGTCAAGCAACACGTAGAACTGGCAGCGATAGAGTCAATTTTAGCTGAGACCTTCCATATCAGTTCGGATCGAATCCGCGAACTGGTGAATGTCGCCGAGGAAAACGTTGAGTCTGCCCACGATCTCTACCAGTTCACCCAGATCATCAACGACGTCTTCGACTATCGTCAGAAAAAGCAACTGGTCTTGGCTATGTGGCAGGTTGCCTTCGCTGATGGCCACGTCGAAGCGATTGAAGACCATATCATCAGGCGGGTCGCCGGGCTGGTCCACGTTGCACACGGAGACTTTATCCAGTTGAAAGTCCAGGCAAGGACAATGGCTGAGCAACAAGCTGGTGTCTAGCCAGGGGTACCAGACTTCTGTTCTTCCTCGAGAGTCATGACGAGGTCTTTGAAACGGGATTCGTTATCGGCAGCCAACCCCATTAAGACCTGGTGGGCCTCTAATACCTGCGCGCGTAACACGTCTTCAGAGGCAACCTGCCTCGGCAGTTCTTCCAACTTTTCACCACTGGTAACCGCCACAGGGGTAATAACCGCCACCTCCTGCATGGACATGCTCTCCAATAATCGAGTGATATCACTTTTTGGGGAAACAATGCTTAGCGTCTGAGCAAAACTGTCACGGCAAACAATCCCCAGTTTTGCAATCAGGCCGAGCGCGGTGCTGTCGATAGTTTCGGTTTCTGACAGGTCAACAACGACGCCAAGGCAATCGTCGGTGTCCTGCATCTGCGACAGGAAACCGGAAATCATGGGGCTCAGGCTGAGTCGAACGTCACCCACAAACTTCAGCACATGGTAGCCGGACCGCTCGGCATAGAGAACCTGGCTCATCTAAGCTCCACTTGCTACTCTGAAGACAGCGATATCATCCGGAATCGCGGGTCCCTCCAGAATGCCAAGGCCATCTATCAACGCATCAAGCTCCCGCTCACTGTTTGACCTGACCAGGTGCAACAGTCTCTCTTCCTTAGCTTCAAGAGACGCTTCCGGGAGAACTTCAAAGACCCCATCCGAAAACATGACAAGGCAATACTTCTCGGGTAATGCAACTTCCGCAGACCGGTAATTCGGATTCTGAAACAAACCGAGAGGCTGACCACCGATTTCCAGAAAGTCTGCACCCTCTTCATAACAGAGAATTGTTCCAGGGAAATGTGCAGCGCTACTGTAGTCAAGGCGCCGATTTTCATGATCGATTATCCCCAAGAACATCGTGACATGATGCTCCAACTGCCATTGGAGCAGTTCGCGGTTAAACCAAGCCAGAATCTCAGCCGTCGTCGTCAGAACAGTCTGTTCAGTCGTAAGGCGCCTGGACATACTCTTGAGCAGCACGGTTATAAACGCGCTGGATGCTCCATGACCGGAAACATCAGCAATGTAAAAGGCTACCCGGCCGTCCGGCAGTTCAAAGTAATCGATAAAGTCCCCGCTCATAATCAGGGACGGATAGAGCTGATGGTCAAAGGTCAGGCCTCGAATACTCGCAGGAGAACCGGGCAACATGGCCTGCTGAACTCTAAACCCGGAACGCTGGTCTTTTTCCAACTGCGCATAGCGGGTCGCGGTTTCCTGTTGAGTGGCAATGGCCTGCAGATGTAACCGGTGCTCGAGGTTCTGCCGGACAACAAAACCAAGTAACTCTTTCTCTGCACCCGTGTAATAGAGGTAGTCGGATGCACCCGCTTCGAGATGCTCTCTGAGCGTTTCACCATGAATCTCAGTCGCGACCATAACAACAGGAATCATGGGATTCTGTCGCGATATCTTTGATGTCAGGAGCAACGAGGAATGACCCGCCTGCTTAGTCAGCAGTATCAGATCCGGTAGAGAGCGTTGAATGTGCTCCAGGACGTTATCATAGTCAGAAATTTCAACGGCAGTGAAGCCCTCCTCCGCCAGGCTGAGCCTCATATCGTCGGCTGCCGCGGAAGCTGAAACGATCAGTATCTGATACTTATCGTTGTCCATTTTTCAGGCGGAATATCATATTGCACTGCACGGAATACAGAACGAGTTGCATTTTGTACTTATAAACCTTCTATTACAATCATTTACAGCGATTACTTTAGAAGTCGTCGAACTCGTCGCTAAACAGGTCCTCAGCCACTTCTCCATCCAACTCAAGGTAGCGGCGACGCTGCAGATAAGCATCCCTGAAGAACAGGTACCGATCACCGAAAACCGCCTCCTCCGCAACGAGCAGATTAGCACGTACATGAATAAACCGGGTTGCATAGACCACGTTACGCTGATCAACGGGTCGCAGATAGCGGACTGGATCGACCCGCGTATTGATCGCCCGAGCGAACACATCACGGAGACTGCTGGGCCCCAGAAACGGTATTACGAGGTAAGGGCCTCTGGGCACTCCCCATTTCGCCAAGGTCTGGGCAAAGTCTTCATCGTAATTTTCCAACCCCAGTCGACTAGCAGGATCCAGGAATCCGCCAAGACCCAGGGTAGAATTGATAGCAACCCTCAGCACACCAGTCACGAACGCGTCGGCTTTGCCCTGCAGTAAACTGTTGACGGCATCCCCAGCGTCCTCAAGGTTGCCGTAAAAGCGGTCCAGGGAGCGCTTTACGGGCACTGGAAGCAACCGACGATAACTGCCCGCAACCGGACGAACCAGGTGTTCGTCAAAGGTTTCATTCAGATGGTGTGACTGCCGGTTGAATTTCTCGAAAGGATCCGAAACCGTTTCACCATGCGCATGGAAAGCAAACCAGGAAGCAAGACAAAAGAGCAGAGCTCGAATCATCGTCGCAATCCCATCACGGACTCCCATTCTCGCGCGAGCCTTTTGTCAGAGATTCTCATGCTGGCACCTACCGACTGCGCAAACAGGGAGATACGGTACTCTTCCAACATCCAGCGGAACTTTGTGAGGCGTATCTTATCCTCATCATCCAGCGCCTGATAACGTGACTGCCAGGCCTGTATTAACATCATGGAAGCCCGATCTTTATCAGGGTTCAGTCTCTCCAGTCGATAGTTTATCGCCTTGAGATACCTCGGATAGTTGCGCAACCAGTCAATGTCGATGCCATCTGGAAAGTTAGCGGGAAACAAACTGTTGAGTTGTCCAAGTATATCGTCGGCAATATCCTCATGACGAAGTTCCTTCGCCGCGGATTCTAGACCCAGCGCATGTTCAAGTGACTTCGCGGTAATTCCAGCTATCTGCTCCATTTTTTCAAACAGCTGCTGTCTTTTCTCCAGCATCGCCTCAAACGAAGCCCTGGTGCGGATTGGCGTTTCGCCCAAAAAAGTCGCTCGAAATGCAGCCCTGA
>CAXPUI010000295.1:0-6662 GCA_964220205.1 Candidatus Allofontibacter communis
TTGCTGTCGTCTATGCTCTTGTCGTCGCGGTGTTCTTAATGCGTACGCTCAAGACTGGAAACCTGCTGCCGATTTTCATTGATTCGGCTGTTCAGTCAGGTGTTGTGCTGCTGCTGGTCGGAGCATCTGTATCCCTTGCCTGGATGATCACTGTTTCGGGTCTTGCCACTGTCTTGACTGATGCCATGTCGGCGCTCACGGATAATGAATTATTACTGCTTTTCTTCCTGAACCTGCTGCTCCTAGTTATCGGCATGTTTCTTGATGCTGGGCCTGCGGTCCTTGTGTTAGGACCGGTGTTGGCTCCCATGTTCATTGAGATGGGAATGGACCCCTTGCACTTCGCTGTGGTGATGTGCGTTAACGTCACTGTGGGTCTTGCAACACCGCCGATGGGCCTGGTGCTATTTGTAGGGGCGTCGGTATCGGGTGAGCGGGTGGAGAAGATCGCCAGGCATATGGTTCCCTTTTTGGCTGTAGAGGTTCTGGTTATTTTCCTGATTACCTATTTCCCTTCCATTTCCCTGTCGCTGCCGAGATGGTTGGGATACGCATAAGGCGCAAACTGTGACCCGGCGTCGGGTTCTGCTCGGGGCGTTTCTGGTGATCGCCGTTACCTGTTCGATCGGTCTGATGATGAACTCTTCCGGGCCTAGGCCTGAGCATACGATTCGAATTGCCATGCTGGGGTCCGCTAACGATGAGGACTACGATGGAGCAATGGCGTTCAAGCGTCATGTGGAAGTCGCGACCCATGAGCGACTCAAGGTAGAACTGTATCCGTCGGGACAATTCTGTTCGACGGAAAGAGAATGCCTTGAAGGGTTGCAGTCTGGGATCCTGCAGGTCTTCATGTTCACGACGGGTGGCTTCGGCAGCGTTTTCGGACCGGCCCAGGTGCTGGACCTGCCTTATGCATTTGAGGACGACAGGATCGCCGAATGTGTACTTGATGGCCCTCTCCTCCAGGAACTCGGGCAGGTCATTCTTGATGCCGAATTGGGTATTCGTCTCATGACTGTCTCGAACACCGGAGGCTGGCGTAACTTTGCGACGACTGATCGACCCGTGCGATCACCGGACGACCTTCTTAATCTTAAAGTAAGAACGATAACCGCCCCCCTGCAGCAGGAATTGGTCAGGCAACTCGGTGGTAATCCAACGCCGGTTTCGTGGCCGGAGGTTTATACAGCGCTTGCTACAGGAGTTGTGAAAGGGACCAAAAACGGTATTCATGACATAGTCAGTATGCAGTTGCATGAGCAGATCAGGTTTGTCACTCTCGATGGACATGCATACATGGGTGGACTCTGGTGGTACTCTGAGACCAGTTGGCAGACCCTTTCTGCGAAGGATAAAGAAATTCTCAGAGAAGGTTTCCATAAGCTCAAGATGACGACACGCGCGGCCATCAAGCGCTGGGAGACAGAGTCTTACGAGGCTTTCCAGGCTTCGGGAGGTGCGCTCATTAGTCTCGATAGTGAGTCCAGGAACGCATTTCGACGAGGCGTAAGAGGCATAAGAGACTGGTACCGCCAAACGTATGGCGCCCTATGGCTTGATAAACTAGATCAGGCAGTCAAGCGCTGCGAGCAGCGTCCCTAGATAAATCATGCACACTTGGGAGTCTTGTCTTGCAGATGGTTGTCACGGTGTGGCATCTTGGCTGTAGATAGTTTCCGTGCGACCATTCGCGAAAGCCGCCCGCTTGGATACCTCGCTAATGCTGTTGCGATGAACATGTGATGAAGCTGCGATGAAGTTGAGATGAAATTAAAAAGGGGTTAAGAGGGAAGAGATGAGATGGATGTTAGCATTGCTGGTGGCAGGTATTTTTTCAATGAATAGCTCGGCTGATGAGGATCTCACTCGGGGCGATCATCCCTACGTTTATCACCTGATCCAGGCATCACTCTGGGATCCAGCTGTTGAGGAAGGTGTAACATACTTCCCACCCACTTATGATGTCGATGGCTTCACTCATGGAACCTCGAATCCGGACAAATTGCTGAATGTGGCTAACCATTTTTATCCTGACGTTCAGGGTAGGTGGTATTGTTTAAGGATGACGGTAGAGAGTCTTGCCGCAACTGGAGTAGAAACCATCTATGAAGGTACAGCGCCAGTCGGAGACATACAACCTGACTTTGAGGGTGCAGATGACGAATTATTCCCACATATCCTGGGTGGTATTCACCCGGACGCTGTTATAGAAGCGCATAAAGTAAACCGGTCAGACACGGGGATGTTCTTGAGTATCGAGGGAGTTACGACGGAGTAACAGTCGGCTTATGGCTTTTGACTCAGCCCACTTACCTGATGCTAACAGCAACTCGGAACTGACTGGGTTTCTGCCTCTGCCATCGAGCCTGAGGTCCTCAATACTCTGTTCGGTTCAGTAGACTGACGCAGGCGGCAGCTTTAGCAGTTCACTCAGCTTGGTTAGAGGCTTCCTCATCAAGCCCTTCTGGTGAAAGATAGACCTGCTGTATGATTGCCATGTTTGCGAGGATTTGATCTGCCTGGTCTTGAGTCAGACCGTGCTGTGCGCTGTTCTTCAAGCTTTCAAAATCTTTCATTAGTTTGCTTTTGTATTCGTCTACGCATTTTTCCCAACGCTTTTTTTTCCTTTCGTAGCGCTTTATGGTGTAGGAGTCTACATCTGTCATCGCACCGGCACCCTCCAGGAAGTCTGACCCGCCACCATCAACGACTTTTGCAGACTGGGCCATGAGTCTGGGTTGAGCACATTCATTCGGGGGCAGTTCCCATTCCAGAGCGTATCGGACCTCGGGATGCATGTCCTGGTTTGCAGACACAGCACAAGAAAGCGAAAGGAGCAACAGCCCCCAATATTTGCCCGGCTTTTTGGCCAGGGTTTTACCGGTTGGTAGAGTAGTCAAGGTGATGTCCTCCAGCGCTGATCGGAAAATTATCGTTCGTGATTATGTGGGATCTTCAGGCAAAAAAAACGGGTGCCTGGGCACCCGTTTTTGTTCAGATTGCAAAGTTGCTCAGTTACCCAGTGAGTAGGTTACTTCAAGACCGTAAAGTCTCGGTACCGTCGTGCCTGCTGAATGACGAAAGAATTCATCCTCACCCTCTCGCAGAACCTGAAGTACCCCGACTTCGTCCATGACGTTATTGACGAATCCGGATACGACCCAGTTACCGTCAGCCGACGTCCACGTTGCCCGGAGGTCCAGGCGATCATAGGAATCGGCTTTTTCAGCGTCACTTTCGAAAGGTGAGTAGTAGACCTCGTCGATATAGCTGAAGACGCCAAACAATTCGACGTTAGAACCGTTTGACAGTGGCAAGCGATAGCTGCCCCAGGCAGCCCACTTCAATTCGGGAACCTGAAGGAGCTGATTGCCATTGATGTTCTGCGTCAGCGCGTTTACATCCGGGAAGAGTGACTCTGGCGTGTTGAGTTCTGCAGGATCCTGGATGAACAGGTCTTCAGTGTATTCGCTCGGCGTGTAGCTGAAGTTCGCGCCAACTGTCCAACGATCAGTTGCCAGCCACAGTGCCTCTGCTTCAACACCCCAAATTTCAGCACCGGGTGCTTCAAGTACTGACGTCGTTGTACCAGGTGCACCGCCAGGAACAAGTGGTGGCGTTACCTCCGTCGCGACAGTGTGAATGGTCTCGTAATCGTAGTAGTAGAATGAACCGTTCAACTGCAGTGTGCTATCGAGGAGATGAGTCTTGTAACCAAACTCATAGGCGACCAGTTCTTCCGGGTCGTAGTCCGGTGTTGCACTGAAGAACACTAGGTTATTACCACCCGACCGATAGCCGGAAGTAGCGGACAGATATAGCAGAACGTTGTCGGTCACATTCCAGTCCAGGTTGAGTCGACCAGTCACTTCTTCGTCCTTTCGTGTGAACGGACGGTAAACACTCAGGGCGACAGGAAAGCCACCGTTGACGGCTCTTTCCGTACCTGAAAAACCACCCGGCGCATTGGGGTCGGGTACAACACCACCGTTCAGCAGGTTGTAGGTGAACAGGTCAAGCCCGAACGCTGGCAGGAAACCTGGTGCGATTTCCGAGTAACGGAAGAGGTTTTCCTCGGCGTCCAGTTCGTCTTCAGCGTAGCGAATGCCGAATGTCAGGGTGAACTCATCATTGATGTCCCAGACACCCTGGGTATAAGCAGCGAAGGCTTCACGCTCGGTCTTGGTGTGGTACAGCAGGTCACTGCCGAGGCTGTTGATACCATGCTGCACGTTCAGGTCAGGGTTGGTGCCGTCATCACCGCCCCATACACCGATGTGCAGATTGTTGTTCTCGGAAGGAGCAGGATTCTCAGATGCATAGTTCACGGCGCATTGAGCTTGCCTGGTAGCAGGGTCCTGACACAGTGTTCTTGCCGAGTGAAGAGTAGGCATCTCGCCGTTATAGGTGCCTGCGCCGATAATGCCGGGCAGCAGTGACACGACGATCTGATCAAGACCCGTCACGTCGTTGTAAGGGTTAAGGAAGCGGCTGTCACCGACAGAGGAATAGAAGTCACCCCGCTGATCAATGGTAGCGTCGTAGAAGAAGATACCGGAGGTAAATGACAGGTTGTCGCTCAGGTCATAGAAAGCCTGGAGTTCGTGGGATGTGTATCGTGCTTCGTGATTAACGTAGAACTGTCGATCGTAGAACTCGCTTGCAGTGTTGTCATCATCGGTTGTTCGTTGGTAAGACAGCTTGTTGTAACCGTAGATGTACTTGATCTGCAGGCTGTCCGTTGCATCCCACGTGGTACTGAATTGCGTACCCTGCTGGTTGAACTCTTCACGATTCAAACCGTTAGTGGCTGCACAGACATCATCGCCGTCAATATCGCCGGTGAATACGCACTCGTTGTATGCAGCGGCACTCTCAGGTGACGTAAATCCGAAGCCATCCAGAGAGGCGGCAGCGTTCCGGAAGCCGGCGAATGCGGCCACGTCAACGCCGAGGCGGTTGTATTGGGCCGGGACTTCCTCACCGGTGTTCGGATCATTAAAAGATAGCAGAGGCATTGTTGCGTCATACCAAGTACTGGATGCAAAGTTCGCCGGGTCTGTGTTGGCGGTGTCGACCCGTCGAAAGCCGGGCACAACAGCGATGGTATTCCTGGTCGCGCCACCTTCTTCGTTGAGAACAACCAGCCCGCCGCCATTAGCGCCGCCAAACGATCGGTCGATATCCATCTTGTTAAACCGAACATTGAATTCCAGTGAACTGCTTGGAGTCAGTTTGAACTGAGCTGCTATGTTTTCAGTACCCAGACCGTCAAGGTCGTCACCGGGTCCGATTTCTTCGATCACACCATCGCGATCACGATAACTGAAGTTGAATCGTGCAGACAGCAGGTCTTCGACCAGTGAACCATTGATCATGCCGTAACCTTCAGCAGTGCCGAAGTTGCCCACGATGCCTTTGAAGGCATAATCGAATTCTTCAGCGGGCTCGTTGTATAGAATGTTAATTGCGCCACCGACGGCATTTCGGCCATACAGTGTGCCTTGTGGGCCGCGCAGCACCTCGATGCGTTCGACATCCCAGAAAGTAGCAGCTGTTGCGGTCAACAGGTCTTCTGAATAAACGCCGTTCATATAGGTCGCCACGCCGGGATCCCCACCCAATGCGCGGAAGTTTCTACCGACGCCACGAACCGTAGCATCGTAGGGCTGTATGGTGGTTGCAGGTACAAAGTTCTGCAGGTCTTCCTGATTTCTTATGCCGAAATCGTCCAGCATCTCCGTCGTGAAAGCGGTGATGGAAATAGAAGTATCCTGGACAGATGCTTCTTGTCGTTCAGCGGTAACGATTACTTCTTCAAGCTGTCGCTCTGTTTCTGCTATGGCTAAACCTGACCAGCTCATTGCGGCCAGGCTAATGCTTAAAGCCAATGTCTTTTTCACAAGGTCCCCCTTTAAAGATCAAAGTTTCGTGTGTTTCAGTGTTTTTGTTTGATATATCTGAGAAAAACTCGACGCAAAGAATGTGCGTCTGTTGAGTCGTAAATCCCCGTTTCCCAACTCAGTGGAGACGGGCACCTTAGCCTTTTTGGTGATTGCGTGCAATCGTAAATTGCTCTTCAGTTGGACAGTATCCTGCTGTGGTTTTTGGGGGAGATTTACGGTTCAACTAGCTGATCTGACTGGCTTCTTGTTAACCCGCAAATCTGGTCTTCCGCCATTTTCACGAGTACTGCATCCTCAGCCATCATAAACCAGGTGATAGATCAATAAGTGTGCAGCCGCGGGTCTGACATTCATGGTCAAGACGTATTTGTCCAGTTTGAATCGTCCGCTTTCAATATACTTTTCGTGGACGCTGGCGACGAGTTTGAATCCCTCATCATCGGTGAGTTTTTCGACGACTATGTCGCCGAGTTGAAACCTGTAATTGGTGGTATTTTTGAACCTTTCTGCAACGTCGTTAAGAAAGCTGGTGCCGTTTAATGGTGGTCGCCCGCCGTCGAAGTTCTCTATCAGTTTGAAATCGGGATCGATGAGCTTCCTAAGGGCAGCGAGATCACTGCTTCGATACGCGACCATCAGGTTGGTGAGGACTTTCCTGACCTGAGCTTCTTCCTGGCTGGTTGGATCAGAAGCAGGTAGAGCAACGCTCCAGGTCAGCAGGATAATGGCCAGACAGGTTGGAAGGATAGAGGG
>CAXPUI010000296.1:0-4811 GCA_964220205.1 Candidatus Allofontibacter communis
GGTATGATGCCCAAGAACAAGCTGAGTCGGTCCATGATGAGCAAGTTAAAGATTTATGCGGGCAATGAGCATCCTCATTCTGCACAGCAGCCGATGCCGCTAGACATCTAATCAGGAATTTTTATGAATCAGTATTACGGAACAGGTAGAAGAAAGTCGGCAAAAGCACGCGTCTATATGACTGCGGGTGCAGGTAATATCCAGGTCAACAAGCGTAGCCTTGATCAGTATTTTGGTCGGGAAACTGCGCGCATGATCGTCCGACAGCCTCTCGAGCTTTGCGATGTAGCTGACAAATTCGACTTCCATGTAACGGTCAGCGGTGGTGGTGGTTTCGGCCAGGCTGGAGCCATCCGGCATGGTATAACCCGGGCTTTAATGGAATATGATGAAAGTCATCGTGCGACTTTACGGCAGGCAGGGTTCGTCACCAGGGACGCTCGCGTCGTCGAACGTAAGAAAGTCGGTTTGCGTAAAGCCCGTAAAAGACCGCAGTTTTCCAAGCGCTAGATTCATCTATCTTTCTTTGCTCTGTGTCTCCCGAATCCTTCGGGGCGGCGATCAGTTTGTCGATGACTTCCAGATGGTCTGACGACGATAAATACTGGACATTAGGACCACTCAGCCCGGCACAACGGTGAAAGTTGTGATAATATTCGCGCGGCCAGTTTTACGGCCTTACCCGCTTTGAACTAGCCTGACATTTTGGCTGGTTCCACCGGTATAACTGTAGTCGGCGTGTTTCTCGCCGGAGCATAACCAGTCGGTGTAGAAGTGGCCGCAGCAGTCGGTAAGGAGATGCAATAGTGAGTGAAAATAGCGTCAACGAGAGACGCCGTAATTTTTTGATCGGGGCTACGTCATTGGTTGGAGCTGCAGGAGCGGTTGGGGTCGCGGTTCCTTTCGTCGGCTCATGGAATCCCAGTGCCAGGGCGCTCGCAGCAGGGGCGCCTATCAAAGTTGACATAAGCAAGCTGGCTCCCGGAGAAATCCTCGGGCCATTGCCAGCCTGGCGGGATAAACCCATTTTTGTTGTCAAACGGTCAGAAGATCAACTGTCGAAATTTAATTCCAACAACGGCCGGTTAGCTGATCCTGATTCCAGTCGGCCTCAACAGCCAGGCTATGCGCAGAACGACACGCGGTCGATCAAACCAGAGGTTCTGGTGCTGGTTGGGCTCTGTACACACCTTGGTTGCTCTCCCCAGTTCAAGCCGCT
The DNA here is from genome assembly GCA_964220205.1 of Candidatus Allofontibacter communis. Classification (GTDB taxonomy): domain Bacteria; phylum Pseudomonadota; class Gammaproteobacteria; order Pseudomonadales; family Azotimanducaceae; genus UBA9659. Next base: position 1,220 of record CAXPUI010000296.1, read on the forward strand.
CGTTAGGCCGGAACAGTTTGATGCGGAGTGGGTTGGCGGTTTTTTCTGCGCCTGTCATGGTTCGAAATTTGACCTTGCCGGTCGCGTTTATGCCGGTGTACCTGCTCCTGCCAACCTGGAGGTACCTCCCCATTATTACGAGACAGATTCGGTGCTCGTCATAGGTGACGACGAGGAGAAAGCCTGATGTCTTATCTGCAAACCACATTCAAGAATGTTATGGACTGGGTTGACCAGAGGCTGCCGGTAACGGAAACCTACGAAAAGCACATGTCCAAGTACTATGCGCCGAAAAATTTCAATTTCTGGTACTTTTTTGGCGTGCTGTCGGTTGTTGTTCTGGTTAATCAGTTGCTGACTGGTATCTGGTTGACGATGAGCTACGTACCAACGGCAGAAGGTGCTTTCGCCTCGATTGAGTACATCATGCGGGATGTCGAATACGGTTGGGTGCTGAGATACATGCATTCCACCGGCGCATCCGCGTTCTTTTTCGTTGTTTATCTGCACATGTTCAGAGGCCTTGCCTATGGGTCTTACCAAAAGCCCAGGGAATTGATCTGGATTCTCGGGATGCTGATCTATGTCTGCCTTATGGCCGAAGGCTTCTTCGGTTACCTCTTGCCCTGGGGCAATATGTCCTACTGGGCGGGTCAGGTGATTCTTTCCTTAGCTGGAGCCATTCCCTTAGTGGGTGATGATCTTTCGGTTTGGGTTCGAGGCGATTTCAACATATCTGGTATCACCTTGAATCGTTTTTTTGCTTTTCACGTCGTTCTAATTCCCCTTGTGCTGATTGTGCTGGTTTTCCTGCATATTCTGGCCTTGCATGAAGTAGGCTCTAACAACCCTGACGGCGTCGATATCAAGAAGGACCTGGATGAGAACGGCAAACCAGTTGACGGCATCCCGTTTCATCCTCACTACACGATTGGACACGATCTGCCGGCGATTGTTGGCTTTCTCTTCCTCTTCAGTATCGTGATGTTTTTCTTCCCGGACGGTGGTGGCTACTTTATAGAACCGCCGAATTACGAACCGGCGAATCCACTTAAGACGCCAGAGCTGATTGCGCCTGTCTGGTACTACACGCCGTTTTATTCGATGTTGCGTGCTGCGACTTTCCCCCTCTTTGGTCTGGACGCTAAATTCTGGGGATTGGTCGTCATGGCTGGGGCCATTGTCTTACCAGCCGTACTACCATGGCTGGATCGTTCTCCGGTGAAGTCCATCCGATACAAGGGCGTTGCCAGTCGGACATTCCTTGCGCTCTTTATCATTTCATTCTTCATCCTGGGTTACCTGGGTATGCAACACCCGACAGCGGAGCGAACGCTGGTGGCTCAGGTGTGTACCGCCATCTATTTCGGCTATTTCCTGTTGATGCCCTGGTATACAAAAGTTGAGAAATCGAAACCCGTTCCGGAAAGGGTGACTATGCCATGAGAAAGCTATTGTTCGTGTTATTGCTCCTGCCAGGAGTAGTCCTGTCTGCCGGCGGCGAGACACCCATACCCCTATTATCCATGGAGCCAGATGGGGATAACAAGGCGTCTTTGCAGAGCGGTATGCGCACTTTTATGAACTATTGTCATGGTTGCCATTCGCTGCAATATCAACGCTACCTGCGCACTGCTGATGATCTTGGTGTACCTCATGACCTGATGATGGAACACGTCGTGTTCGATCCGGCAGCGTCGATTGGAGACCTCATGGACAATGCCATGTCAGAGCAGTCCGCGAAGCTCTGGTTCGGTGCATCACCTCCCGATCTGACCCTTTACACGAAATTGAAAGGGGGGCCTGACTACTTCTACACCTACATGTTGAATTTTTACGAAGACCTGAACAGGCCTTTCGGGATGAACAACCTTCTCTTCGAGAATGTTGGTATGCCTCACGTATTGTTGGATCTGCAAGGCCTGCAACGCAAGGTTTGCAAACAGATTCCCAAACTTGCGCCGAATGGCGGTGAAATGCGAGCGCCGTTAACAGGAACGCCAGTTACCTAGGAAAAGTGTGGCCAGGACCTGATAGATCGTGGTTACAGCCCGTTGGAACTGGTTGAAGGCACCGGGCAATTGTCAGCAGAGGAATATGAGCAGGTGGTATATGACCTTACTAACTTCCTCTACTACGTCGGTGACCCGGCCCGTCAGGATAGAGAACGAATAGGGATATTTGTTCTGCTGTTTCTGGCCTTCTTCTTCGTGTTTACCTATCTGCTGGGCAGAGAATACACCAAGGAATTTCACTAGACGTCCCGCGCACCAGCAGGTCGTCCAAAATAATTGAGAGGTAATAATGAGTGTTGTCGCCAAACATTCGTCGATGATTTTTTACTCAGATGGTAATGATCATTACAGTCAGAGAGTTCGACTGGTACTTGCTGAAAAGGGAGTGACAGTAGAGATTATTGATGTAGAGCCAGGAAGTCTGCCGGAAGATCTGGCAGGGCTGAATCCCTACAATAGCCTACCGACGTTGATTGACCGTGACCTGGTTCTCTACGAGTCGACCGTTATTATGGAGTACTTGGATGAACGTTTTCCGCATCCACCCCTGCTGCCGGTATACCCTGTCGCGCGCGCTGAAAGAAGGCTGTTCGTGCATCGGATCCAGAAAGACTGGTGTGGGTATGTGGACAATATTGTGGCCGGTCGTTCCAAAGACACGGTGATCGATAAGTCACGCAAAGAACTGAAAGAGAGCCTCATGGCGATAGCGCCCGTGTTCTCGGCAAAACCTTACTTTATGAGCGATGAGTTCACTCTGGTGGACTGCTGTGTCGCTCCGATCCTGTGGCGACTTCCGGTTCTAGGCATTGAACTGCCACCTAAACACGGCAAACCGATCCATGATTACATGGAACGAATGTTTCAGCGGGATGCGTTCCAGGCCTCATTGAGTGAGGCTGAATTGGACATGCGCGACTGACTTGAATTCGTCCGTACCCTGCCTGATCCGCGCGATTAACGAGTGGATACTGGATAACGGCTTCACTCCTTATATGATCGTTGATGCAACCGACGAGGAAGTGTCGGTGCCTCGCGAGCATGTTAAAGACGGCCAGATCGTACTGAACATCAGCCCGCAGGCTATTCGTGATCTCTCGATTGGTGACGAGTACGTGATGTTCAGCGGTAGGTTCTCCGGTATTGCACATGAAGTCTGTGCCCCTGTGACAGCGGTCATGGGCATCATCGCTAAGGAAAACGGTGAGGGCATGTGGTTTCCAAGGGATGAGCAGGAGGAGTCCTCGCCGCCCCCTGAGCCACCAGGAGGTGGTCCCTCAGGCCCCCCGAGTCTCAAGGTCGTCAAGTAAGATCTGACTTTATGTCGAGTCCAGGCAGGGATGCTTCGGAAAGCGACGGCGCAGTTTTGTGACGTTCTTGTCCAGCCTGCTTAGCGTGCATATCGCAGGATTTGTGCTCACGGGGTAAGCGTCGATCGAAGCCTTAAGATAGTCAATGGTCAGCTTCTTGTCGCTGGGTTCCTGCATATGTACCTCTGCAGCTAGCTTATAGAAACGGCCGGCAAGGTCCGGCGTTGCGGATTCGGGCAGGTCTGACTCAATGGAGATGATCTGCTG
>CAXPUI010000297.1:0-2463 GCA_964220205.1 Candidatus Allofontibacter communis
GATTGCTTCACGGTCTTTTATTTCAATGGCCATGGTTTTAGTCTGCCTGACTGACGTGGGTTGGTGCTAATAGTTGGTGACAATAAGGGCGCAACTATACCAGAAACGAGTTACCAGGCATTGGCAACGCTGAGCCGGAGAGGGAGGGCGTTTTGCCAGGATTCACAGGAGTGAACGGCCGGAACCCTGGCTGCGCCCTGACTACCATGGCGTGTCCAACATGACATGACCACGATGAGTTGTTGAACAGGGGGCAACAGGCCTGTTGATTTATGTGGCTTTCAAACGGTCCCTGTGGTATAAAGCGCCGCGCTGCGGGGGGACTGCAGCGGAAAGGTGCACAAGATCGGCGCAAGATCGACGATAGACGATCAATCTACGTTGATTTAGTGGGCCTGACGAGGCGCGAAGAGGGGATCTTCGCGTAAACAAAATACTCACGCGTACCGACACATGTCTCGGGTGCTCTGAGCTTCACAGGTGACTTGATTTAAAGTCGCACGGGAGAATCAGGGTTGGGTCATGGGGTAGGCGGAGGCGTAACCCAAAACAATTTGGAGAGACAAATGTCTAGCGTATCCATGAAGGATCTGCTGGAGGCCGGCGCGCATTTCGGTCACCAGACCAGATACTGGAATCCGAAGATGAACCAATACATCTTTGGAGCCAGAAACAACATTCACATTATTAACCTGGAAAAGACTGTCCCAGCACTGGACGAGGCGCTGGACTACGTCTACAGCTGCGTGGCCAAGCGCAACAAGATCCTGTTTGTAGGCACCAAGCGAAGTGCTGGTAAGGTGGTCAAAGAGCAGGCGGAACGATGCGGCATGCCCTATGTCGATAAGCGATGGCTTGGCGGCATGCTGACCAACTACAAGACTATTCGACAATCCATACGTCGCTTGCGAGACCTGGAAACTCAAAAGACTGATGGCACGTTCGAAAAGCTGACTAAGAAAGAAGCCTTGTCCCGTCAGAGAGCCCTCGACAAACTTGAATCAAGCCTGGGCGGTATCAAAGATATGGGTGGGCTGCCTGATGTGATATTCGTTGTGGATGTGGATCATGAAGATATCGCTGTAACGGAAGCGCGTAAGCTGATGATTCCGGTTGTCGGTATTGTTGATACCAACAGCGATCCGGACGGTATTGATTTCGTTGTCCCGGGTAATGATGACGCTATTCGGTCAATCCGATTGTTTGTCTCTGCTATAGCTGACGCCGTGATTGCGGGTAAGGCGGAAGCACAGGGTCATGTCAGCCAGGACGAGTTCGTTGAGGTCGTGGAAGATAGCGCTCCGGAAACTGCAGCTGCTGAAGAACCGGCTGCCGAAGAAGCGTCTGAAGAGGCTATTGCAGAGTCCGCAGAGGTAGCGCCTGCTGCCGATGAGGCTCCTGTTGTCGGTGACGAGGCCGAAAAAACGCCTGTCGCCGAGGATGCATGTGGAACTCCTGTTGAAGGCGAGGCTCAGCAGTAAAAGGTGAAGTCTCCGTTAAGGAATAACCAGGTAAATTTTTCAAGAGGATTCAGTGATGGCTATTTCAGCATCAGTTGTTAAAGAGCTCAGGGATCGAACCGGTCTGGGCATGATGGATTGCAAGAAAGCGCTGGTAGAAGCAGACGGTGATATTGATGCTGCGATAGAAATTCTTCGAAAGTCCAGTGGTATGAAGGCGGCGAAGAAAGCTGGTCGAATCGCCGCCGATGGCATCCTTGGCAGCAAGGTAGCTGGAGGCAAAGGCGTTATTGTCGAGGTCAACTGTGAAACTGACTTTGCGGCCAAGGATGAGAGCTTTCAGGCTTTCGTTGAGACCGTTACGGATAAAGTATTTGACACCGGCACAACTGATATCGAAGCGCTTGGGCTCGATAGTGAGCGGGAGGCTCTGGTACAGAAAATCGGCGAGAATATTTCTATTCGTCGAGCAGAGGTCTTTGAAGAAGGCGATCAGGTCGTGGAATATATCCATACCAATGGCAAAATTGGTGTCCTGGTTGCGATGGCGGGTGGAACAGAAGAACTGGGCCGGGATGTTGCAATGCATATAGCGGCGATGAGTCCGACTGTTGTCAGCCCCGAGGACGCGCCCGCAGAACTGGTTGCCAAGGAACGTGAAATCTACACAGCCCAGGCCGAGGAATCTGGTAAGCCGCCTGAGATCATCGAGAAAATGATTGACGGACGGATCAAAAAGTACCTGTCTGAGATTAGCCTCCTGGAGCAGCCCTTCGTCAAAGACGGCGATACGAAGGTGGGTGCGTTGCTCAAAAACCAGGGTGCTTCTATCAGTCGGTTTGTTCGCCTGGAAGTGGGCGAAGGCATCGAGAAAGAGGAAGAGGATTTCGCGGCAGAAGTGCAAAAACAGCTGGGCAGCTAGTTTAAGCCTGGTCGGAGGTCCACTGAATGCCGCAATCTAAATCCACGCCCAAATACAGAAGAATCCTGCTTAAGCTATCAG
>CAXPUI010000298.1:0-2070 GCA_964220205.1 Candidatus Allofontibacter communis
AAAGGCCCTGTTCTGAGTGACAACCTCGTTCTGGGACAGGAAAACAGCTTGTGCGGCACCCAGCTGAGGATCGTTTTCTACAGCCAGGTTGTAGATCTCAGCAAGAGTTGCTGCCTGGCACTGTAAACCAAGCGTGCATAACAGGCTGAAAAACGATAAGCGAACGGTTAACTTCATTTTTAGGAATTCCAGTCGGTACAGGCCTGTGGGCGGCGTAGCATAACGGTCGGCAGCATTTTTTGCCACTTTCAGAGACAGGCGGAATTGATTACGGGGTAATACGAGCAATTCACAGCAGTTGGATCACGAGGCGATCGTTGGCGATGGTCCGTCAAAGCTGCCGAGTTTCTCTTCCAGGCAGGCCGCCATCGCCAGGGCGTCATGCTCAGCGAAAGGCCTTGCGAGAATCTGCAGACCGATAGGGAGACCGTTAGAATCGGTACCGGCCCGGATTACCACCGACGGCCAGCCCGTCAGATTATAGGCCGCTGTGTAGGTGTAATCAGCGAATTCCTCTGTCTGCTGGTGGCTGATAGCGGTTTTCGCATTTACTGGGCAAATAAGCAGGTCGTGCTCAAGGAAGTAACCCAGCATGCTGCTCTGGTAGTTGTGCCAGAGATGGATGAGTTGCGCGAATTCCGTGGTGCCCAGGGTTTCAGCGGGGCGATTGACGATATCGGCGACTGGCGGTGAGGCCGAGGTCGTCCGGCTGTCTTCCAGCAGGAGATTAACCATTTCGCCATCATCAGCAGCGAACAGCCTGGAATAAATAAAACCAGCCATTTCCACCCCTGTTGGTCTGGCTTCTGTACACGTGATGCCTGCGGCAGCGAGGTGCTGGATTGCAGCGGTAATGGTGTCCTGGATCTCGTCCTCCGGAGTACTGATACCGTTATCCAGGTGATAACCGACGCGTAATCGTGTTATGTCGATGTCGTAGGGATTCTGCCAGGCTGCAGGTACAGCATGAGGGTCCTCGAAGTCCGGTCCCTGCATGATCTCCAACAGGTAGATCAGGTCGTCAACCCGACGTGCCATGGGGCCAGGTTGAGAGAGTGGTGCGAGTAAACCGGTGCTGGGCAGGGCATTGCCTGTGCAGGGCACCCGGCCACTGGTGGGTTTGATGCCTGCTATACCGCAGAAGTGTGAGGGTAGCCTGATGCTGCCACCGGTATCGGTGCCAACATCAAAGGGCGTGCAACCGCTGGCGATAGTGGCGGCAGCACCTCCGCTGCTGCCTCCCGGAGTCCTTGTCAGGTCGTAAGGGTTGTTAGTCTTGCCGAAGAGTAGATTGTCAGTCTTGAATGACAGGGTGAACTCGGGAGTGTTCGTCTTGCCCAGCAGGATAGCGCCCTCGTTTCTCAGACGCGCGACACAGGTAGCATCGCGACCCGGACGGAAGTCCCGTCGACCGGTTGTTCCCCACGTGGTTGTCATGTCGAACGTATCCAGGCTGTCCTTGATGGTCATGGGGACCCCAAAGAGTTTTCCGGGTGTCTCGCCGCCAGATAGAGCGATATCAGCACGCTCGGCATGTTTCAGCGCTGCGTCTTCATTGACAGCGATGACGGCATTGATGGCCGGATTGATCTGGCTGATTCTGTCGAGAAATGCGGTTGTCACCTGTTTGGCGCTGACCTGCTTCGAACGTATGGCCTCGGCAAGATTGCGAACGCTGCTGTCTAGTAATTCATCCATAGTTCCATTATGCCGAAAAACCAGGGTTGTGGTGCGTTATTGCATTTTTTCGATGCTGAAGCTGACCGTGTCACCGTCGATGACGAAACTATTGCTTTGTGGTCGGTCGGCGTCTACCCATTCGAGGCAGAGAGTCTCGCTCATGATGTAGGCCTGGTGAGCTTCACCGGCTGCCAGCATCTTGCCGTTAGCCTGCACGAGCAGGCGGATCCGGTCGCTGACATCCAGACCCTCGTCTTTGCGTAACTTCTGGATACGGTTGACCAGTTCCCGGGCGCGACCTTCGCGCAGCAGTTCCTCGTTGGGGGTGCAATCCATGTCGATGGAAATAAATCGGTCCGAGACCGCGTTGGTCCCGGCCAGCGCTTCGCG
>CAXPUI010000299.1:0-2296 GCA_964220205.1 Candidatus Allofontibacter communis
CCAACCGATGTCGGTACAGCAATCATGACGCCCGGGATGAGCCCGCCCAGGACAGTCGGCAGCGCCGCATCCATGCCAGCAACACAGAGAACAATTTTGCAGCGCCGCAGTTCATCGAGTCGCTCCGTGATGCGCCAGAGGCCCGCGACGCCAACATCATGCACCTCAAGTACATCGCAGCCGTAATAGACGAGAGTCCGAACAGCTTCCCGCGCCACCGGGAGGTCAGAACTGCCGCCTGTGACCACTGCGACCGTGACCCCGGCTTTAGCACTTTGAGGAAGGTGAAACGCAGTTCTGGAAACCGCGTCGTAATCCAGGCGCCCGGGATCTGCGGCATCAAGAAACGTGAACTGTTCAATCGACAGGCGTGTGAACAGCATGGGCCGGGCCTCCGCGACGATCTGCTCACAGATCGTCTTCAGCTGGTACTCACTCTTGCCCTCACAGAAGACCGCTTCGGCAAGGCCTGTGCGGCTCTCCCGCTCAAAGTCGAGGTTAACGTCCTTTGTTTCAGTCATTCTGATACCTCAATCGTCTCAACCAGGAACGCGCTGCCCATCCTGTAAGGCTCCACAACCACATGAGTCGCCTGTTCGGCATAACCCCGCACAGAGAAAATTTCCTGAACACAGGCTATCAGTTCCGCTTTGATCATGGCATCCAGTGATGGCGACGAATCAATCTGCAACCCGACTTCCCGTTGACGAATCCGGCAGCGCACCGCGTGCAGCTGATGAGTCTGTGAAACACGCCTCCCGACCTCCTGCTCCACCTCATCGACAACCGGCAGCAGCTCTGGATCGATAGCGATGCCGGTCGTCACCCGGCTCGACAGGCAAGGCGCCGCAGGCAGCTCCTGCAGGTCAGTCAGCAACAGTTCGGCTGCGATCGCCCTCAGCCCGGACTTGGAGATCCCCAGATCGACGAAGGGATGGCAGACATCATGCTCTTCAGCCGCCACAAGGCCGGGACGATAGTCATCAAGATCATCCAGGTTGGTCCCGGAGGCCAACACCAGGTCAGTCTGACGACTGACAGAGTCGTAAAGATTGGTCTTGCAGAAGTAACATCGATTCGCCGGGTTGCTCAGATACGCCTTGTCATCCATCTCCCCTGCATCAATGACCGTTAGACGCCAGTTTTCGGCCGCAGCATAACGCTGCACCCTGGCAGTCGCGGCTGCCGGAACCGCCGGTGAAATAGCGTGAAACACCTGGGTCTCCGGCTGCACTCGTCCCGCAACAACGGCCAGCGTCATACTGTCAACACCACCGCTCACGGCCACCGCCATGGGTGGTTGCTGCCTGAAGTAATCCTGTAGACGGGAGAGACTCAAGAGCCAACCTGCTCCCTGGCCAGACGCTCCGCCGCATGGCGGACCTCTGCCTGTTCTGCCTGATTCAGACCACTCGCTACCAGATCGTCCATTTCTATCTTTGCCGTTACACCCCCAGGTCGATGCGCCACTTTAACCCGATAAGGACGTTCATTGACATGCACGACGACCTCTTCCCGACGCAATATCGCTCGATCAACAAGCTCCCTGCGAATACCCAGGGTTGACGTCAGTTCAAAACAACGCTGGGTGACAGTATCGACCAGGGCAGCCACCGCCAGCACGCTGACACTGGCTGCCTGGCGTTGTTTCTTGCCGATTACGGGTCGTTGCATCACATCGATGACCCCTTCTGCCTGCCGCAGCCCATCGAGAGCCTGGGCCAGCTGTTCGGGCGTCTGGTCGTCGATCTCGAACCGGAGTTGAGCGACCTGATCAAGGTCCCAGGGCTGCTCCAGTACCGTTGATTCAAAAACATTGATTCGCGCAACATTGGCAATGCCTGGGAACACCTTCGAGCCAAAACCGAAGCCTGTACCCTGCAGCGTGTAACCGGACGGCAATCGACGGACCGGCGCCAGGTGCTTGAGTATGGCCGCACCTGTTGGTGTTATACGCTCACCTTCCAGGCCGTCATCCACAACCTCAAACCCGGCCAGCAACATCGCTGTCGCCGGGGCCGGCACTGGCAGACGGCCGTGAGCAGTATCAACAAATCCCCGACCAAGCGGCAGGGGCCCCACACTCCATGAGGCATCGAGCTTCGTGATCAGGTGAGCGGCCAGGACAATATCGGCAATGGAATCCCAGGCACCTACCTCGTGAAAAGCCACACTCTCCACGGTCTTGCCGTGAATGCTCGCCTCGACCTCAGCGATCGCATGAAAAATACCCAGGGCGTGCTCCCGGGTCACCGGCGCGAGATTGGAGTCCTCGAGTTTAGTCCTGATCTCACTG
>CAXPUI010000300.1:0-3139 GCA_964220205.1 Candidatus Allofontibacter communis
TCCCGGATTGCGGCTATCACTCCTGGTACGCTGATGGATGTGCTTTATAACTCGTGAACTACCGGCGCGCCAAAGGGCGTTATGTGCACTCACGAACAGAACCTCCGGGTGTTCGATACCTGTTCGAGAGGAGTAACGCTATCAGCCGACGACCACTACCTGATCGTGAACCCCTACTTTCACTCATTCGGCTACAAGGCGGGATGGCTGGCAGCCCTGATCCGTGGTGCGACGATCTACCCGGTCCCCGTGTTTGAACTCGATAACGTGCTGCAACTGATCCAGGCGAGACGCATAAGCTTCCTGCCGGGAGCACCGACGATCTTCCAGTCAATCCTGGCTCATGCCTCGCGACAGGAATTTGACCTCGAGTCCCTGCGCTGCGCTGTGACAGGCGCTGCCGCTATCCCCGTCCAGCTAGTCAGGGATATGAAACACGTGTTGGGGTTTGACGAAGTGTACACAGCCTATGGTCTGACAGAATCCACGGGCGTTGTCTCCCTGTGTCAGTCCGGCGACGACTTCGAGACGATCGCAACGACTTCCGGTAAACCCATGACGGGTGTCGAAGTACAGATCACCCGCGCCGACGGCACAGCAGCAGGGAGTGACGAGACCGGAGAAATCTGGGTGCGTGGCTTCAATGTCATGCAGGGTTACCTGGATGATGATGCAGCTACCGCCGAGACAATCACCCCGGATGGCTGGTTGAAAACCGGTGACATCGGTTTGCTGACGGCCGCCGGCTATCTGCGGATTACCGATCGCATCAAGGACATGTATATCTGTGGTGGGTTCAATTGTTACCCCGCTGAAATAGAAAACGTCCTGCTGGAACATGAAGCCATCGCCGATGTCAGCGTCATCGGCATCCCCGATGAACGCCTGGGTGAAGTAGGCAAGGCATTTGTCGTACTGCACGACAATAACGAACTGAACGAAGATCAGCTGATCAACTGGTCTCGCGATCGACTGGCTAACTTCAAGGTCCCTAGAGTCGTGAGCATCATCACGGAGCTACCACGCAATGCATCCGGTAAAGTGCAGAAGTTTCTGTTAAAGAAAGAAGGGTAATCCACATGATCACTATCCACGCAACTGGCAGGGACGGCGTCGTGCAGACAATTGATGCCGATGCCGGCGCGACCCTGATGGAGGTCCTGCGGGATGCAGGACTCGGCATCGAGGCTATCTGCGGCGGCCAGTGTGCCTGTGCAACCTGTCATTGCTTTCTTGACGGTGAGTGGCAAGACAAACTGGCACCTGCCGATGGTGATGAACTGGACCTGATCAGCGCCTGCGCATACTACGATGAGACAAGATCCCGACTTGCCTGCCAGATACCGATTTCCGAGTCGATCAACGGAATAGCCGTGACAGTCGCCCCCGAGGAATAATCAGGACTGCCAGAGAACACCGGCATCATGGAGGCGTCCGATACTCTCACTGTCATACCCTGCCTCCTCCAGGATCTCTACATTGTGCTGACCGGCCAGGGGAGGTCCGCGCAAGTCACCCGACTGTCCGGCGAATGTCACCAGTGGAGCATGCCTCAGATAGCGCCCATGCAGCGGATGTTCTGCTGCGCCGATAAAGCCATTCGCTGCCACCTGCTCATCCTCAAGCCAGAAGTCAGCGGGCGCGGCACGATCCGCCTGAACGCAGGCAACACCTTCAGCGGTCAGCAGTGCCTGCCATTCAGCAGCGTTTCTTGTAGTGAATATTTCCATCAGCCGATCAGCAGCGGCATATTCATCCGATGGCCTGAGCAGGTCATCTCTCGTGATATCGATATCCAGTTGTTCCAGCACCGCAACGAAGGCGTCGACCTCCCTGGCAGACACTAAACCAAGGAATATCCAACAGTTATCGCCACAGCGATACAGTCGATAGGTTGGTGATAGACCCTGCAGGTCCGCATCCGGCAACGGTCTACCCGGTTTACCCGGGTAATCAAGGAAATCGTCCGCATTGGCATAAGCGTTAGCGCAAAGCATATCGACCAGAATGGGCTGTCCTTCCCCGGTCTGAAGGCGAGCATTCAGGCCCAGCATGACAGCACTGGCAACGACCACCCCTGTATTGGGATCCGGATTCAGTTCATTGGCTCGCATCAATCGGGCGGTCCAGCGTCGCAGATCCTCGATCGACTGCAGCGATGCCGGTACGCGTTCACCCAACTGGTAGAGCACACCCCCCATTGCGGCTCCCGGCACCGGGTGGGTACTCGGCCTGTGCGCACTCGGACCATCGGGTCCATAGCCGTTACTCTGCACATAGACGATACCGGGATTGGTCTCCCGCACGTCGGTATAACCGATACCGAGTCGTTCCGGAACGCCGGGTCGGTAGTTGTGCACCAGCACATCAGCCTGAGCGGCAAGCTGGCGGACGATATCCCGACCCGCATCGGTCTTCAGATCGAGACTGATACTCCGCTTGCCAACATTAACTCGACTGGCACCAAGACCAGCAAGCAGACTCCTGAACGGGTCGCCACCCACCTGCTCGACCTTGATGACATCTGCCCCCATGTCAGCCAGCATCGAAACCCCAATCGGTGCAGCAATAATCGTCGAAAGATCGAGGATACGTATTCCTGCCAGCGGTTTGTCTGCTCGGTGTTCAGCCGTCGACGCCGGTCTGGGTGATGCCCGCCATCGGCGGACACAGTCATCAGCCGCGACGGCCGATTCGGCGACAACCGCAGGTGTTGCACTCAGCCTGGCCAGCGGGCCCAGCTGCACACCGCCCGCTCGGTTGACCACATGACCATTGGCGACGATATCCGGGTCGGTAAGTGCGTCCCGGGTTGTCTGATAGGCGGTGGCGACGATACCACCATCCTCTATGAAGTCTGCCATCCAGTCAGCCGCAGGACGCTCCTGCAACCTGAGCAGCATTCGTTCTCGAAAGGCCTCGTGTTTCTCCTGATCCGTAAACAACAACTGCCTGGGCTCGTAGTCAGGATCAGCCAGAATATCCACGAGGTCTGTTGCAATAAGAAACGCATCAAACAAATGGGGCAGCAGATTGCCAAACTGGAGCCACCGCCCGTCACCGGCCTGCGCAGGGTGATAAAAAAGGCTGGCCGGAGGCGGCTCAGGGGTTGCGCCCAGGAACGGCAGCAGTTCTTCGT